>CAJXOQ010000099.1 GCA_913057975.1 uncultured Marinobacter sp. | reverse complement strand
TCGGCAGCGTCAGATGTGTATAAGAGACAGCACGATAACTTGTTGTTCCTGGCAACGCACCCCGCGGGAGGCTCGTAGATAATCAGCAATGGATCTGCGCAATGGCTGGTATCCCTGGGTTGTGTCGTAGCCGCGAAGGCTTCTTCGGCTCTCCTGATGGTGCAGTATTCGGTTCCAACTGCGAATGGGGAAGGCGTTGATGTCAGGAAGCCCGGGTTGGAAGGGCAGGTTGGCGTCTTCCCCAAGCTTCAGACGGCTGGCGGGAGCCGGCGGCAATGGCGGCAAGGCCATGGCTTGTGTGGTTTGAATGGCTCCGCCGGTGGGTTGGTTGATGGCCAGGTTGAGGTCTTGATGCACGAATACGCCCCGACCAGCCTGGCTTTGCAGAAAACCTTCAGCCTTCAGCTGGTCGTAAACGGCGTTGACGGTGTTGCGGCTGATTCCCAGGTCTGCAGCCAGCTGACGGCTGGAGGGCAGTTGGCTTCCCGGCAGATAACGTCGACGGATAATGCGTTGGGACAGGTGTTGATAAAGCTGCGTTTGCAGCGGTGTGGTGTGCTCGAACCGTATATCGTCAATCACCTTAACTGGTCCTATTAAAATCTATAATCTGGATCTTTTCATGGTATCAGATGTTTCTTCTAATAGAGGCGTACTTTGCAAAAGGAGCATACGATGTCTCGGAAGGAAATCACGGATACCCCTTTATCACTACCGTTATCACCGCCGTCATCACCGCTGTCTTGCTGTCCTCGCAGCCGGGTGAAACGCGCGGCCAGGAGAGCCAGTTATGAGCGGGCACCGGCTTACGCCCTGATCGATAGGTTAAAAACAGCGCATGTGGGCTTTGTTGAAGATGGTGAGCCACGCATTATCCCGATCACGGCCTGGCGTTTTGCTGACGACCTTTACCTGCATACACTCAGCGGTGGCAGGTTGGCGCAGACGCTGGCATCGGGACAACAGTTGTGCATTTCATTCGCCGTGACAAATCAATGGGTGATGACAAAATCGGCGTTCCACCACAGTGCCAACTATGAATCGCTGGTGCTGTTCGGCAGGGCCTCGCCAGTGTCGGATGATCGTGAGTTCGACGCCGCGTTCCAGGCCATCATTGATCAGATTGAACCGGGCCGCTGGGAGCAGGTGCGTGCCCCCAATGCAAAGGAGCGGAAGGTGACGGCATTGTTCCGGATTCCGATCGAGGAGGGCGCGTTCAAAAGCCGGGATGGCGGTCCTGGAGAGGAACCCGAGGATATGGCGCTCCCGGTGTGGCACGGTGTGCTGCCCGCGTAAGGTGAGAGTAGGCGTTGATGTCCCCTATCGTTGGCCGGCAGGTTATGATTGGGGGTCATTCAAGGTAAACTGTGTTCACAATCGTTTCATTTACTTGCCAGATAACACAGGCAGCAATGCATGTCCGATGTTGATCCCCTGAAAGCCTTGTCCGATATTGCCAGTGATGCCCATACCCGCATCCAGGCTGCCCATGAGCACATCAACCCGGTGTTGGAAGTGCGCCGGGGCATGCGTGATTCGGGTATTCCTGCGGATGTCATGACCATTGACTGTCTGCGCACCCGTCGCCGCATAACGTTGATCCTGCACGACAACCAGCCAGGCGTGTTGTTGTATCAGTTCGTGACCATCGATGATGAAGTGGGTGATGAGTTCCAGGGCATGGCGTTGTCGGAGGTCAGTGCCCAAACGCTGGTGGACTGGATGCAGGATTATTTTGGATAAGCGGGCCCTTATGTCGGGCGCCTGACACACGAGGGGCAGCATGGAAGCATTATTGATTATTCTGGCACTTGGTCTTGCGATACTCCTGCCGGTGGGTTCCGTGCTGGGTATTCTTGCGTTTTCCCGACGTCGTGATCAGTCGGAACGCCTTGAGTCCCTGAACCGGGAAGTGTCCCGTTTGCGCGAAGAAGTGACTTATCTAAAGCAACATTTGGGCGGAAAAGACCAAGACCAGCCGGCCCCGGAGCTGGAGCTTGAACTCGACGAAGCCGTTGTCGAGGACACGCCAGCCCCTTCTGAATCAAGCCCCTCTCCTGACACAATCCCCTTTCCTGACACAAGCTCCCCGAGTGCGGATGCGACGTCACGCGATAAATCTCGCCTTGTCCAGGCCCTGAAGGATAACTGGATGGTCTGGCTTGGTGGACTGAGCGTTGGGTTGGCCGGTATTTTCATGGTCAGCCACTCCATCAACGCAGGAATGATCGGCCCATCGCAGCAATTGATGTTGGCGCTATTCAGCGGTCTTGCGTTGCATGCGGGAGCGGAGTACCTGCGTCGTCGCAACCGGGGTGCAAACGAAGTATTTGCGGCGCTGGCGGGTGGAGGCAGTATCACCCTCTATGCGGCATTGCTGGCGGGCGTTCACCATTACGGGCTGGTCGGCCCTACCGTGGGCCTGTTCGGGCTGGCCATTGTGTCTCTGGGTACCATGGTGCTGTCGCTGTTTCATGGCCCGTTGCTTGCTGTCATGGGGTTGAGTGGCGCCTATCTGGTGCCGTTATTGATCGGTGGTGATGATGGCAGCGTGGCTTTTGTGCTGTCTTACAGTTTCCTGATCACCGTCAGTTCGTTGATGTTGATGCGTTATGTCTATCGGGACTGGCTTTGGTACGCCACGTTATCCGGTGCGTTGCTGTGGTGGTTGGCCACGTCCAGCGGAGCCGCCATCGGCGCCTCAACAGCCTGGTACATCGCCGCCCTGTTTGTGGTGTTTGCCATGGTTCCGGTTCGCGCAAAGCAGGCGTTGCCGTATTTACGGGAAGTCTTGATATCCCTGCTGGTTGTCTGGGCACTATCGATGGTCGGGCAGGGTGATCGCCCGTTTTTCTGGAGCTGGCTTATCATATTGCCGGCCGCAGCTCTGGTGCCGCAGAGTCGTGGAGCGTTCTGGTTCCTGCCCTGGGCCGCGGTGCTGGTCAGTGCGCTGGGATGGCTCGGATACGTCGGGCGCAATGGCACCGAGGTGACCTATTTTACGCAGATGGCGCCGGAGCATCAGGGTGGTTTGCTGTCCTACCTGATTGGGGCCGCCATACTCTCCACCGGGCTCGGATTATGGCACTGGGTTCGCCAGAATGATCGCCGCCGATGGGCCTCCTTTACACTGTTGTCGCCACTGGTTTGGGCGGTGCTGGGTTGGCTGTTAATACACGGCCACCAGACGTCGTCCGCCTGGTCGGTTGCAATGTTGCTGGTTGGCGGCGTTTACGGCGTTCTCGCGTGGAAGCTCGAAAGCGTGCAGCGCTATCGAGTGGGCGTTGTCTGGGCAGTGATGGCGGCACACGTCAGCTATTCCCTGGCGGCGATAATGATTGTTCGTGAGGCGTCACTCACTCTCGCCCTGTCTGCTCAGTTTGTCAGCCTTACCTGGCTGGCGCGGCGTTATCAGATGCCCGAACTTCACCTGCTGTTGAAGGTGGCCCTGGCCCTGGTGGTGGCACGGCTGACGTTCAACCCCTGGCTGCAGGATTACGATACCGGTCTCCATTGGTCACTCTGGAGCTATGGTGGGGCGACGTTGTTTGCCGGCATTGCTACCTGGCTGGCGGGGAAGGATCGTGTCATTCGTCCTTGGCTGGAGGGGGCAACTCTGCATCTACTGGTGCTGTTCCTGGGTGCCGAGATGCGTTACTGGCTTTACGATGGCGATATTTTTTCCCAGCAGTACAGCTTTACCGAGGCCGCAATCAACACACTGCTCTGGGGTGCACTGGGCGTGACCTATATGGTGCGTGCCGGGGCAAGTGAGTCACTGGCCTGGCTGTACCGGTTGTTCTCGCGGATACTGGTTGCGCTGTCGATGTTGAGTTATCTCGCTCTGGTGACGCTGCACAATCCCTGGTGGGGCGGCGGCCCTATTGGTGATACACCGATCATCAACATGCTGCTTCCCGCCTACGGTGGCCCCATTCTGTTGGCGCTTGCGGTCAGCCGGTTTCCCTCGCTTGCGCCCCGGTTCTGGTCGTTGTGCGTGGCGTCTGCCGGTTTTCTGCTGTTCACCGCGCTGGAAATCCGACAACTCTGGCAGGGGAGTGACATGGGGCTGTCGTTCGGTATGTCAGAGGGTGAGCTTTACACCTATTCGGTCGTCAGTCTTTTCTATGCTATTGGCGCTATTGCCTATTCCGCCAAGCGTGACAATGCGATGCTCTACAAGGCTGGTATGGCTCTGTTAGGCCTGGTGATTGCCAAGATTTTTCTCATCGATATGGCCGGTCTACAGGGGCTTTGGCGAGTGGCGGCCTTTATGGGGCTTGGGCTGGCGTTGTTGGGATTGGCGTGGATGTATCGGAAAGCGCAGGGTATTGTGGCCCCACCGTCTGATTAGGCGGGGCCGTGAGAGGCCCCACCCTGTTAATTGCCGGTCAATTACTTCGCTGTGATGGTTTTCATCACAAGCTTGCCGTCTTTCTTGATGGGGCCGTCTTCCTTGGCGCCCAGGGTGTATTCGAAAATGCCGGTTTTCATGCCACCGTCTTCGCTATGAAGCATCAGCATCAGCATGTCGCCGGATTTGACGTCTTCGGTCAGGATGGCGGCCACGTCTGTGTTTTTACCCTTGCGAAGGGGAGCGTGTGCCACGACCGGGCCTGGCTTGCCACTCTCATCCGTGCGGTGCACCACGAGCCAGCCATTTTTCTCGGCAACCACTTTCTTGGCAGTGACGGTGCCGTCCGCTACTGACTGATTATCTCCCCAAACCCCGACTTTCATGTTGTCCATTGCCAATGCGGAACCAGAAGCCAGAGTTGCGGCTAGAAATGCGCTTGTCATCAAATGCTTCTTCATTGTGTTCTCCTTGCTTTCGGGTTGATCCCATCTTGATGTCTTGTTCGATGGGTGTAACTACAGCTACGGGATGTGATTCCCAAAAGTTTCAGCAAGGAAAAAAGAATCAGTGAGAGGGGTCGGATGTGCCATCAGCAACGGGATAAAGGTAGCCATGTATAGCCGGCCCGGTGGGCTGGCCAGTAGGTGAACCGCCTTCGGGCTCTACGCTGATACCGAAGGTGGCTTCCTTCAGTAGTTCAGGATCGTAGTCACGAAGGGCTGCACGCTCCAGCTCAAAGTTGTCGTTAAGTACGCCCAGGGAGCGCGGATTCGGCCCGAGTGAATCGGCCTTGATCCACATCTGGTAGGATTTTCCCTGCATGGGTTCGGCCGTTACCGGACGAATCTGCATTTGACGGTTGTTGAGGTCTACCGAGAGCATGAAGGCCGGCTGCTGGTCATTCTGCTGGAACACGGCCACAAACGATTGCGGGCCCTGCTCTGGCGCAGGTTGGAACATGAGAACAGCCACCAGCACCATGGCAGCGGCAGACGTCAGGGCCGTACTCCTCTGCCAACGCCGAAGGCGCTTGTGCAGGGAAACCACGTTGGATTGATCGTGGCTGTCCGTATCGATACCTGCTCGGCGCGTCTCAAGGGCATCGATATCTTGTTCAATCCGTTGATACAGCTCTGGGTCTGGCGTGACCGGCGTTACTTCATCAGCCAGTGCAGACAAGCGCTGCTCCCAGGCAGTGATCATCTCGTCGAGATCCGGTTCGCTTTGCCGACGCACGGCCACAGCGGCCCGCTCCCGGGCTTCCAGTGTGCCCAGGACGAACTCTGCTGCAAGCATGTCCAGATCGTCGCGGTCGGTCATGGTGTGAGACACCCCTTCAGTTGTTTCAGCGCCCGATGCAGCCAGGTTTTGACAGTATTGACCGGCTGATCAAAATGCGTGGCCAGGTCTGCTCTGGACCAGCCATTCAGATAGGCCAGCCGCACCATATCGCGGCGGTCTTTTTCCAGTTCCTCCAGGCAAAGGTTCAGTTGGTTCACGGTCTGCTGGCTTTCCACTTGTGATTGGGCATTGGGTACTTTGCTGGCAAGCTGCTCCAGCTCATCTTCCGGTGCCTTGCGACTTGCCGGCTGCTTTCGCAACTCGTCGATAGCACCGTTGCGGGCAATGGTGACCATCCAGGTAATCGCAGAGGCCTTGGACGCGTCGAATTGATCCGCTTTTCGCCAGATCTTGATATACGTATCGTGAACGACTTCCTCGGCCCAGCCCCGGTTATTCAAGATACGGGTGATGGTGCCAAGAAGTTTCGGCGCCGTTGCTTGATACAGTGTTGCAAACGCTGAGCGGTCTTTTGCGGCAACGCCCTTGAGCAACTGGTTGAGTTGATCGGGGGACACTGGCAGGGATGGCGACTCCGCGCCTGATGGGGCGCGGCCAGTGGTGGATGAACTGAACGGTTCAGACATGCAAAAGTCGCCAACGGGTGTGTGAAAAGTTGCCTCGTGATACGCAGATTGCCGTGTTCGGGTTTATTACGTCAAGCAAGTTTGTGTGTGAGCCCTTCTCACCAACGGTAGCGGACGCTGGCAACTACGCTACGGGCTTCGCCGTAGTAGCACCAGTAATCACAGCTTGCGACGTATTCCCGGTCCGCAACGTTGGTGACGTTCACCTGTGCCTGCCAGTTCCGGGTTACATCGTATTGGGCCATCAGGTCCAGAACCGTGTAAGAGGGAATGTCGGTCGTGCCGTCGCGAGTAGAGCCCACATAGCGTGCGCCGCCGCCGATTTTCAGGCCTGGCACGTGGTCGACGAAGCTGTAATCCAGCCAGGCTGACGCCATGTGCCTCGGGATAAGCGGGGCCGCGCGTTCGCTGTTGTCGGTTTCGGTTTCCTTGATCGTGGCATCGCTGTACGTATAGGCAGCGGTAAGTTCCAGCTGTTTGGTCAGGTAGCTGACGCTTTCAAGTTCGAAGCCAGCCGTGGTGCGCTCCCGGTCCTGGATCTGGAAACCGCTTTGGCTGGTGCCGAGTGAATTTTCTTCTTCGATCCGGAACACTGCTGCGGTGACATAACCGTCCAGATTGTCCGGTGCGATCTTCACACCAGCTTCCAGTTGCTTGCCCTTTCTGGGCTCATAGAGGTCGCCGGTGCCGTCGGTGCCAGCGATAGGCTGGAAGGACTCGGCATAAGACAGATAGGGGGAGAACCCATTCTCGGCCAGGTACATAACCCCGCCGGAGAGGGAGAATTCATCAGCATCGGCTTCCTGGCGCGTGCCAGCTGTACGATTGACACTGTCGACGTCGGCCTGGTCAAAGCGACCACCTGCCAGGAACACCCAGCGATCATCCAGGCGCAGTTGATGTTGCAGGTAGTAGCCTGTCTGCTGCTTGTTGATGTCCTGTACGATCAGATCTGCGGCAGTGATTGGCGTGAAGTTGCCGTACTGCGGGTCGAACAGGTCGATAGGACCGCCAAACGGAGTAGAGCCCCCGGCGCCGTTCTGTTTGCCCTCGTTTTCGAGATCCTGATAGTCCACCCCGAACAGCAACGTGTGTTCGGTGCGGTCGGTAAACCACTTGCCCACCAGGCGGTTGTCGATTGTCCAGCTGTTGATCTCGCCGTCCCGGTAGACCAGATAGCGCTGACCTTCCCGTGGACCAGTCTGGAAGAAGATAAAGCTACTGCGCAACAGCAGGTCTACCTGGCTGTAGCGGAAGTCCTGCTCGAAGGTCCAGGTGTCGTTGAGGCGATGACTCAGTGAATAGCCGATGGCTGACTGGGTGCGCTCGTTGGTGTCGTAGCCTGGCTCACTGTAGTTGGTGGAAGGGTCCACTTTGCCAAAAGGAGTGTCGTCTATGGTGCCAAATGGCAGCTTGAACGGATTGGTCGGAATGGCGTCGTCCTTCTGGATACTTGCCAATAAGGTGAGTTCCGTGCTGTCAGACATCTCCCAGGTCAGGCTTGGGGCCAGGTAATAGCGCTCGTTTTCAGTGAAATCCAGATCGCCTTCGTTGTAGCGATACAAGCCAACCAGACGGTAGCTGAGATCGTTTCGATCGCCGACGGGTCCGGACGTATCGACCCCAAGCTGGCGATGCTCATCGGTTCCTGCCTGCAGATTGATCTGGCCCTGAACAGTATCGGTAGGTCGCTTGCTGATTGCATTGATGACACCACCCGGAGGCGCTTCGCCGTACAGAATGGACGCAGGGCCTTTGAGCAATTCTATGCGCTCCAGGCCAAAGGGCTCTGGCAGCCATTGATAGAAGCCTTCACGATAGATTCGCAGGCCGTCCTGATAAGTCGACTGGTCGAAACCACGTATCTTCAACCAGTCGGTATCGTTGTCCTCACCATACTGTCCCGAGAGCACCCCGGCGCGGTAGCGGAAGGTTTCATCAAGCGCCTGTACGTTGCGCTCTTCCAGTTCCTCCTGCTCCACCACCGAGCCGGGCCGGGGGGTTTCCATCAACGGGGCTTCCACTTTCAAAGCGGTTGCGGACACAACCAGCTCCCCCAGACTCGTTGGTTCGCTGGCATCGTCCTGCGCAGCCGCGATAGCTGGAACACAGATTGCCGAGCAGGTTGCCAAAAGGGTTAGTGTGCGCCTGATCGCCAGCGTGAGCTGGTGCGGGGTGGGAGACTGGGCCATCGAAAACCTCCGGAAAACGCTGGGAGAGAAATGAACGAATGTTCATGCAGGGTGGCGGCAAGCATAGCAATTGCATTGAATAATGCAAATCAATCTCATTATTGTTGGTGTTACTGGTAGCCTACTCGCTTGTAGCTCTGTGTCCGGCGTCAAGACGTGGCGAGCAGAGGAAAGCGATTTTATGAGTAGCAAATTCGGATATTTGCTAATAGAGTTAAGGTCTTATCAGCATTTTCGATACAGCTTTCCAGGAGCATGCCCGTGTCCGACTCAGAACAGTTCGCCAGTGACAATTACAGCGGCATTTGCCCGCAAGCCTGGTCCGCAATGGCCGAGGCAAATGGTTCTGACGAGCCGGCGTATGGGGAAGATCGCTGGACACAACGAGCCGCCGATGGGCTTCGGGCCCTGTTCGATACCGACTGTGATGTCTTTTTTGTGTTCAATGGCACTGCCGCAAACTCACTGGCACTAGCATCCATGGGGCAGTCATTCCACAGTGTGATCTGCCACGAACTGGCGCACATCGAGACCGACGAGTGTGGCGGGCCGGAGTACGCTTCCAACGGTGCAAAACTGCTTTTGGGGCAGGGGCCGAACGGCAAGCTGACGCCAGAGAGTATTGAGCACCTGGTCACCAAGCGCACGGATATCCACTATCCCAAACCCAAGGCCCTGAGCCTGACCCAGGCAACTGAGGTGGGTACCGTCTATTCTCCAGATGAGCTACGCGCTATCCGGCAAACGGCTGATCGTTTCAACTTGAATATCCATATGGACGGAGCTCGTTTCGCCAATGCCGTAGCGGCGCTGGATGTGCACCCTTCCGAGATTACCTGGAAAGCTGGCGTGGACGTACTGTGTTTCTCGGGCACCAAGAACGGCCTGGCTCTGGGGGAGGCCGTTGTGTTCTTCAATCGTGCGTTGGCAGAGGACTTCGAATGGCGCTGCAAGCAGGCGGGGCAATTGGCGTCAAAGATGCGCTACATTTCCGCGCCCTGGTGCGGGCTGCTTGAAGGTAATGTATGGCTGGAGAATGCCCGGCACGCGAATGCCTGCGCAGAGCGACTGGCGAAGGGCCTGGAAGGGTTGCCGGGTATCGGGCTCCGTTACCCTAGGCAAGTGAACGGTGTATTTGTAGAAATGCCTGACCCGGTGCAGGCGGCGCTGCGCGACAAAGGGTGGAAGTTCTACAACTTCATCGGCGGAAGTGCCCGTTTGATGTGCTCCTGGTCGACCACCCCGGAGCAGGTTGATCGCTTTCTGGCGGACTTGCGGGCGCTGGTGTCCTGATTTTGGCGCGACCCTCTCGCCAGCGTCGTCGCTTCATGGTATATCAGCACCCTGTTTGTTCCACTTCAAATTCCGGAATCCGTAGCAATGCCAAAAGCAGGTGAAATCAAAAAGAATTCGGCGATCGAGTACGAAGGTGGTGTCTACTTCGTAAAAGATATTGAGCGTTCAGTCCCACAGGGGCGTGCCGGTGGCAGCCTGTATCGCATGCGCCTTTACGATGTGGTAACCGGCCACAAGATCGACCAGACCTTCAAGGACTCCGATATGCTGAACCTGGCAGATCTGGTCCGTCGGCCGGCAATGTTCTCCTATTCGGATGGCGAGGAATACGTCTTCATGGATAGCGAGGACTATACGCAGTACAGCCTGAACGGCGAGGCTATTGCCGATGAGCTGCTGTTCATCAACGAAGAGACTCAGGGCTTGATGGTGATTCTGGTGAGCGATGCGCCGGTGGCGCTGGATTTGCCCCCAACGGTGGACCTGCTGATCGAAGAAACCGACCCGTCGGTAAAAGGTGGCTCGGCCACTGCCCGCACCAAACCGGCCAGACTCACCACCGGCCTGGTGGTGCAGGTGCCCGAGCATATATCCACGGGCGACCGCATTAAGGTTAATGTCGAGGAGCGGCGGTTTCTGGGGCGGGCCTGAGGCATTGGTTCAGCGCAGCGAGTGGAGAAACTGCCGGTGTTGTCGCAACGCGCTGTCTATGCCGGCCCGTTTCAGGCAGGGTAAGCGCGCCGCACCCGCCACTGGCTGACCAGGAACAGAGTGGCGCTGACGGCAATGGATGCCAGCAGGGCGCCCAGAAACGTGACCATTGGCGCCACATGCTCGACGAGAACTGCCGTTACCACGGCAAAGGCAACAAGGCTGAGCATGCCCTGTTGCGCTGCGGCGACGGTGGCTCTTGCCACATCGGGGCCATAACGGTCGTGAAGTGTCCAGCCGATTGTAAACAGACCCACGGGAAACCCCACTAGTATTCCCGACAGCATGGGGCCAGAGCGGGCCGCCAGTGTGGTGGCTACGGCCACAAGTACACCTGCAAGAAGCCCTCGCAGCACCACATCGAACCAGCCGGAGACCGCCACTACTTTGGGCTGTGTCAGGTCCAGAACACGTTTGATGACTTCCGCTGCAAGCAGCACCAGGCCATAAAGTACAACGGCAACAGCAACACCCCCGGGAATGAAGGAAAACAGGTATGCCCCCGGAACCCAGATCAGGGTCGCCAGGCCAAGGCTTGGCAGGGCACCCAAGCGTTCGGCGGTTAGCACGAAACTGATGCTGAACAGTAGTGTCGCGATCAGTGCATGCAGGGTTGCCAGTGCGGCGTGCTGGATAAATTCCGTGGGCCACTCCTGTAACAGGAAGAAGTAGCCCGGGCCGAGAATAATGGGCGTTCCGGCAATAATGCCTCCCAGCCTGGGGCCCAGTTTGCCTACTGCAACCGACACACCGATGACCACCAGTGCGGTAGCGATGAGTTTGGTCAGCAGCACGGTCAGCATGGTCGTTACAGCACCTGTTCGACAGCTTTGGCCAGCCGCAACAGGGTGTCGTCCATGCCATTGCGACCGATCAGCATCAGCCCGCCCGGCAAGTAGCCAGGCTCGTGGTTGGGAAGGGTGATGGAGCATAGGTCGAGCATGTTCGCCACGGTGGGGTTACGCAGGATCAGCAGGTTCAGGCGGGCGTAGTCCTCGTCCGCCGTCAATTCCTCGAATCGTGGCGGAACCACTGGCACTGTCGGGGCAAGCAGGCCATCGTAATCCTGCAGCCATTCGTCAGCCTCCTGCTTGCGTTGCTGCCGGCGGCGGCAAAGTTCCAGGTAGTCGGCGGCGGTAATGGCGGCGCCACGTTCGATCCGACTGCGCACGCGGGGGTCGTACTGGTCCCCGTGGTCCGCCAGGGACTGGCGGTGCACGAAATAGCTTTCTGCGGCGGTGAAACCGCCGCCTTCCATGAGCTCGGGGAGTGCGGTAAGCACTGGCGCAGGCGCTTCAATAACATTTGCTCCGGCATCGCGCAGACTGTTCAGGCTGCAGGCAAATGCCTGTGCAACGGTGTTATCCAGATCGTCCAACATGTAATCGGCAGGGACGACAAAACGAAGGCCCTTCAGCGATAACGGTCTGAGCGGCAGGTATTGGCGACCGGTCAGCACCGCATCGAGGCGGGCGCAGCAGTCCACCGTTTGGGCGATAGGACCGACAGAGTCGAGGCTGTCGGACAGCGGGAAGGCACCGTCACGGGGAACACGGGACTGAGACGGTTTGAACCCTACCAGGCCACAGAATGCCGCGGGGATCCGAACCGAGCCACCGGTATCGGTCCCGATGGCGCCTGCGGCCATTCCATGGGCTACGGCCACGGCAGCGCCCGAGGACGAACCGCCGGGAATGCGACCCGGTGCCAGTGGATTTTCCGGCGTGCCGTAATGTGGGTTCAGGCCCAGGCCCGAGTAGGCGAATTCGGTCATGTTGGTGTGGCCGGTAATCACTGCGCCTTCACTTCGCAACCGGGAAACGATCAGCGCATCGGTTTCTGCTGGCGCCTGCCAGCCCTGAGACCCGGCATGGGTGATCTCGCCTGTCACGTCAAAAAGCGCTTTCAGGGCAATGGGCAGTCCAGCCAGTTGTCCGCCGGCCAGCCCGGCCTGACGCAGTCGGTCGATGGCATCGGCTTCAGCGTAGGCGGTTGTTTCAAATCGCTTGGTGTAGACCTGAGCGTGGGCCTGATCATTCGCGTCGATACGCTCAAAGCAGTTCTCCAGCAGATCCCTGGCCTTGTGCTGGCCACTTCTCATGGCGTGGAGCAGTTGAGCAAGCGAGTTTTGCTGGTTCATTTGATCACCGGCAGGGTGCGAATGTTGTACTGGTGCTGAAGTTCGGTGCCCGAGACCGGATCTTTCAGCACCATCCGGAACGCCTGTGCCGGGCGCAGCTCACCAATCACCGGTAGCGTGCCGCACAGCATGGCCTGGCCCGGGGCCAGTTCGGCTTTGTCCAGCCCGAAACGGCGCAACAGTTCCGCAGGGTGCAGCAGGCCAGTGACCGGGCCTTCCTGGTACAGCACTTCATCGCTGTCGATGGTTGCGTAGGACGCCATCTGCAGTTCGTCCCAGTGGTCGATCACGCTATCGAGCCGCCACACCCGGGTGCTCACCGGTTTGGCGCACACCTGTTTCGAGTGGGCCACGGACCAGGCTTCGGCCTCGCGGTCAGTGTGATCCGAACCGATGCCTACCAGGGTGCCCTGATCGGAGCCGATCAGGACCACTTCCACTTCGCCGCTGGAGGCTTCACCTAGCACCTGAATGTCCGGAGTCGTGGTGAGCTGATTGGCCGCGACCCGATAGAACAGCGGCGTGGTGGATGGCGGTGTTACGCCGATTTCCTTCAGCTCTTCGATGTGTTCATCGATGGCCGACTGCACCCGTCCTGCCCAGCCGGCGATGATGAGCTGGCGGACATCGACGTGAATGGTTTCCTGGCTGTCAGCAAGCTGGAAGTTGGTCATTGTGTCACTCCGATCATTGGGTTCATGTTTGGTCACTTCATCAGCTCAGGCAGGAACGTAGCCACCTGAGGGAACAGCACTAGCACGATGGCCATCAGGAACATGATGCCAACGTAGGGCATGGCGCCTTTCATCACGTCGCTGAACGGCCCACCCTTTCGGACTCCCTGCACTACGTAGAGGTTGAGACCCACCGGAGGTGTAATCAGGGCCATTTCAATCAGCAGGATAATCAGGATGCCGAGCCACACCGAGTCAAAGCCCAGGCCGATCAGGATCGGGGCGACAAGGGGAATGGTGATAACCATCAGCGACAGGGTTTCGATGAAAAAGCCGAGAACGATGTAAAGCAGGATGGCCAGCATCAGTGTGGAATAGGGGCCAAGACCGGCATTTTCCAGGAATGCGGTCAGCTCGCGGGTGACGCCGGCCGAGGCCAGTACAAAGTTCAGGAAGTAGGAGGCAATGATGATCAGCATTATCATGCCCGTCGTCTTCATGGTGCCATCCAGTGCTTCGGTAATCACCCGCACCGACAGTTTTCTCATGAAGGCGGCAATGGCCAGCGCGCCCAGCACGCCCAGAGACGCCGCTTCGGTTGGTGTTGCCACACCGGCATAGATGGATCCGACCACAATGCCGAACAGCGTCAGTACTGGCACCAGATGACGGAGGCCGGAAAAACGGTCTCCCCAGCTGTGCGACACACTGGGGCCGCCCAGGCTTGGCTTCCAGATGCAGATCAGCGCGGTACCGACAATGAACATAAGCGCGAGTAGAAGGCCTGGCAGCAGGCCTGCGGCAAACAGCTGCGGAATCGAGGTTTCGGTCAGGAATCCATACACGATCAGGTTGATCGACGGCGGAATCATGATGCCCAGGGTGCCGCCGGCGGCAATCGAACCGGTGAACAGCTTGGGGTCGTAGCCCATCTCTTTGCCCTGTGGAAGCGCCACGGTGCCGATTGTGGCCGCAGTGGCGACACTGGAACCGGAGGTGGCGGAGAACAGGGTTGCGGTGCCGATGTTGGCGTGGAGCAACCCGCCCGGCAGCCAGGACATCCAGCTTTCCAGGGAACGGTAGGTGCCACGGGCAATGCCGGTGCGCACCAGAATCTCCCCCAACAGGATAAACAGGGGTATGGCGATCAGAAGATATTTGTCAGATGCTGACCACAACACATCCCCCATCGCATTGAGCAGCGGGAAGGGTGAAAACAGCTCTGCAAGCACCAGGGCCAGTGCAATCAACGTGGCGGCTACAGGAACACTCATGAGCAGCAGAACCATCAGAATCAGCAGCGCGGTAATGATCATGAGCGTGCTTCCTTGTTTTCGTCTTCAATCTGTTCGTCGAGCGTCGGGCTGCCCGCCAGTTTCTGAACACCGTCTGTATCGCCGCTTAGCAAGCCAACGAAGGCTCTCAGGGAAACCATGCACACGGCAAAACCAAACCAGACCAGCCCCACAAACCAGAGCGCCTGTGGTATCCATAATGGGGTGCCCAGCGGTGTGTTGGCGGTGGACCCGCCGCTGTAGGAGTGGCTGAGGACGCCGAAAACCGCGTCGACCACCAGTATTGAGAACATCGCCAGTGCCAGCAGGGCAACCAGGTCAAGCACGCCCCGCACTTTCATGGGAAAGGTCAAATACAGGGCATCAATGCGAATATGTGCCTTGCACATCAGCGTGTAGGCGAAAGACCAGCTGGCGCTGATGGCCATGATGTAACCGGTCAGTTCGGTGGCGTGGACCGCTGAACGACCCATAAACACCCGGGAGGCCACTTCGACAGTAACCAGGGCCACGGTCAGCAGGATCATCACGCCGCCTGCCCGGGCGAACCATAGCGAGCCGACTTTAACGCCAGCGAGCACGCGGTCGAGAAACGAGTTCACCTGTTGCAACATAGGATTCTCCAGGCAAACCGGGACAGAGCCGTCCCGGTCGCCATTATGGATGAGAGGCGTGTTACCTGGACGCGCTCAGCCCGGTTACTTCACCGATCGTCTCGTTCCAGCGGTCAACCCACTGCTGGTCAACGCGCTGCGCCCAGTTAGGCAGCAGGGTTTCCTCAAGGTGGCGGGCGGCTTCGGTGAAGTCATTATC
>CAJXOQ010000098.1 GCA_913057975.1 uncultured Marinobacter sp. | reverse complement strand
CTACACCTCTCTATTCGTCGGCAGCGTCAGATGTGTATAAGAGACAGCCATTGAGCCGCGCCACTTGCCCTTCGGCCACTTCGATATCCACCACAGCCTGATCAAGAATGCCCGGAAACTTCTGGTCCCGCTTGGCGATCACCCGCACCTCCGTGAGGGTGATGTCCTTGACGACTGAGCGAAGCGTACTGTCTGAAAAACGTACCGACGCCACGCTCATTGGCGGTCTGACCGTCGAACCAGAGGCGGAGGACGTGGACGACTTGCTGGCACGGACTGGCGCAGGAGAAGCAGCTTCCCGCTTCTGGGTCAGCAGGCTGGCGGACTCGCGAAACGCTTCCGCCGGCCCGCCCATGGACTTCCCGCCGCGATCCATGGCGTCCTTGAGGCGGCGCCCCATCACCTTGATGATCTTATTGCTCAGCCCCTCGGGGCTGAAGGGTTTCCCCAGATACTCAGAGACTCCCCCCTTGACGGCTTCAACCACATGATCCTTGTCACCACGGCTGGTAATCATGATGAAGGGTGTTTTTTCATATTGTGGCTGCTGGCGCATCCACTGCAACAGTTCCAGGCCCGACATCTCCGGCATTTCCCAGTCGCAGAGGATGAGATCAAACGTTGTGCGCGACATCAGTGATTGCGCCCGGCGGCCGTTCTGGGCATCCGTGGTGTCAATCACTGGAAAACGCTGACGCACCGTTCGCTTGACCAGATCCCTCACAAAGCTGGCGTCATCCACCACCAGCGCCTTCAGCGTTGCCATTTTCGGACCTTTTGTCTTTCAGAAAGTTGTCGTATCGTTCTGCAAACTATAGAACAAGCCGATGGCGGGGAATAGCGAGGCTACAAAAAGACGACACATCCGGGCGGCATGAAACCCAGGTTAAAGAATTGTCACCGGAATCCGGCAACAACAGTGTTTCAGGACCACAAAAACAGGCTACCATGACCCAGGAACATCCACCCCAGACCGAGGTTTAGCGTGCCGAGCATATTCACAGGGACATCGAAGGGCCAACGGACAATTCGACACCTTTCACTCACCGGATTACTCATCCTGAGCAGTGCGTCCGCGGCCGCTGACGCCGACCTGGCCAACCGTTTCCCTCAGTGCATCGAACGCCTGGAAAGCCAGGCCATTGAGGCGGGCGTGTCATCACAGACGGCAGGCGAAGTGCTGGCCGGCGCCGAATATCTGGAGCGTGTGATTGAGCTCGACCGCCGCCAGCCCGAATTCACCACCACCTTCGCAGACTATCTCAACCGCCGGGTCAACTCCGACCGGGTAAGCCGGGGGCGGAAGCTACTGGACCAACACGAAGAACTGCTTGAACGCGTCACTCGCAAAACGGGCGTGCCCGCCCCCTACCTTGTGGCGTTCTGGGGCCTGGAAACCAACTTCGGTTCCTACTTTGGCAAGATGTCGGTGCCCAGCTCACTTGCCACCCTCGCGTGTGACGAACGTCGCAGCCAGTTCTTCACCGAACAGTTGATTGCAGCCCTCAGGATTGTCGACGAGGGCGCCATCCCCGCCGAACAGATGGAAGGCTCCTGGGCCGGTGCCATGGGGCATGTGCAGTTCATGCCAACGGTCTTCCTGCGCCATGCGGTGGATGGCGACGGCGATGGCAAGCGCGATCTGTGGAACAGCTTGCCGGACGCGATGATGTCAGCCGGCCACTTTCTGCAGGATCTCGGTTGGAATGGCGACTACCGCTGGGGGCGGGAGGTTCTTCTGCCCGCGGAATTTGATTACAGCCTGGCCGACGGCCGCAAGCTGCCTCTGGAACAATGGCGAACCCTGGGCGTAACCGACGCCTTCGGCAACAAACTGGCGAACGAGCCCATCGAAGCCGCGCTGGTGGTCCCTGCAGGGCACCGTGGGCCTGCGTTTCTGGCCTACAAGAATTTTAATGTGATCATGGGGTGGAACCGCTCCGAATTCTACGCCATCACGGTCGGACATCTGGCGGACCGCATCGCTGGCGCCGGCAAACTGCAGACCCCGCCGCCGGAGGACATGCCAGCCTTGTCACGGAACAATATCCTTACTCTTCAAGAAGCGTTGAACGAGCAGGGGTTTGATACCGGGAAACCGGACGGTATCCTTGGCCCCAACACACGCTCGGCTATTCGCGGCTACCAGTCAGAAAATGGCCTCGTTGCCGACGGCTACCCCGGCGACACGGTTCTCGATGCCTTGGGGGTAGACCTGACACCTGAAACCTCCGGGAGCGATACCTGACAGCCATCTGCCGACCATCTGGGGCGTGATCCGACAACCGATTCCGCGCATAATACCTGCCGGACTTAACTGACAAGGTGTCATCCCGATGGATTCGATTACCCAGGCGGCACTGGGCGCCTCGCTGGCCGGTGCCGTTGCCGGAAAAACCCTTGGCCGTTCAGCCCTGCTGGTCGGTGCCGTTCTCGGCACCCTTCCCGATCTGGACGTCATCATTGATTACGGCACGGCGGTCGCCAACTTCACCCAGCACCGCGGATTCAGCCACTCGCTGTTTGTCCTGCTGCCGCTGTCCGTATTGCTGGCCTTTGCACTCCATCGGTGGCGCCCCCATCTCGGCTACGGGCGTTGGTTTGCCCTCACCGCGCTTGTGCTTATGACGCACCCCCTGCTTGATGCCTTTACCACCTACGGAACCCAGTTGTTCTGGCCTATCGGCCCACCGGTGGCCATCAGCAGCATTTTCATTATCGACCCGCTTTATACCCTACCGCTACTGGTCGGCATCATGGCGTTCCTGATCCGCGGGCCACAAACCAGCGCCATCATGGTCGGCCTGCTTCTTTCAACGCTTTATCTGGGGTGGAGTGCAACGGCGCAACAGATCATCCAGGAACGGGTTGGCCCCACGCTCGCCGAGGAAGGCCTGGAAGATGCCCCACGGCTGGTTCAGCCGATGCCTTTCAATACCGTACTGTGGCGAGTGACCGTTGTGGGTGAGGAAAAACGAGTGGAAATCGTAACCGGATTCCTGGATGGCAACGGCCCCGTTACCGTGGAACACTTCTCTCGTGAACCCAGCCTGGCAAAGGCCGCCACGTCATTACCCGAGGGCCAGCGATTGGACTGGTTTACGCGTGGTTTCCTGCACTACGACATGGATGGCGACCGGCTCACGGCGACCGATATCCGCCTGGGTATCCCCGGGGCGCACCCCTTCACCTTCATACTCGCAAAGTACAATGGCGACCGTCTTGAGCCAGAGCCCAGTTCACAACTGGAACGTCCGGCGATTGGTGGAGAACTTCTCGGCGTGCTCTGGTCGCGACTGACGGGCTCCGCCGAGGTACTGTGCCTTGCCAGCCTGACACTCCCGCCGCCTGGAGAGGGCTGTACCTGAGCATGCGACTGGATTATTTCGTTGCCAATGCGACCACTCTGTCGCGCCGCGATGCGAAAAAAGCCATCAGTACAGGCCGAGTCCGGATGGATGGGCAGACCTGTCGCAATCCCGCCTCCCCGGTGGACGCAGACACCCAGGTTTCCCTCGATGAGCAGCCGCTGTCACTGCCTGGCGAGCGGTACCTGATGCTGTACAAGCCCGATGGTGTGATCAGTGCCACCACCGACAGTCAGCAGCCCACGGCGTTGGACCTGCTGCCCGCAGACGTTCGTCACGGGCTCCACATCGCCGGGCGGCTGGACGCCGACACCACCGGGCTCCTGCTGCTGACCACCGATGGCCAATGGTCACACCGCATCACCTCCCCGCGGGTGGAATGCCCCAAGACCTACCGCGTGAGTCTCGCCGAACCCATTAATGACCTCGCCATCACGCAACTGCAACAAGGTGTATTACTGCACGGTGAGTCACGGCCCACCAGACCTGCCGATGTCCACTCGCTCAGTGCCCGGGAAATTGACCTGACGTTGTCGGAAGGGCGTTACCACCAGGTCAAAAGAATGCTTGCGGCGGTAGGCAACCATGTGACGGGATTGCATCGATGGCGTGTCGGCACCCTTGTGCTCGACGATTCACTGGCGCAGGGAGATTATCGCGAACTGACAGCTGAGGAAGTGAACAGCCTGGGCTGATCAGGTGCGCTCGAAGCGCTGGGCTTTCAGGTTTTTGCGCACGGAGCCTGCCTCGAACACCTCGCCGTTCATGGCGATATAAACCCCGTGAGGCAATAGCTGGACCGCTGCCCATGCATAGCCGATATTGAAAACCGCGTCGCTCCGGCGCATCCGTGCCGGTTGCATGGCACCAAACAACACAATAGTTTTCCCTTTCACCGACAGCAGCTCTCTGGCGGTTTCCGGCATGGTATCGGTACCGTGAGTGATCAGTACGCGCTCAGCGTTACACTGACTGACGGCGGTTCTGATGATCTCCCGCTCCCTGTCCGTGATTTCCAGACTGTCCTTGCGCAGCAAACCGTTCAGGGTATAGCCGTCATGGATGTTGGACTCCGCCAACAGCTCCGCAATCAGGCTATCGCCAATCTCAAACTCGCTGTTGGCATCGAAATACACCTTGTCGATGGTGCCGCCGGTGGTGAATATCTCAATCATACGCTGCGTTCCCGATTCGCCAGAGGTCAGTTCACACTCACGGATGCGCCGTCCGAAGAGGCATAGGCTGCGTTCTTTTTGCGCTCATACGCACGCGCGGCCGCAGCAACACTGCCACCAGCGCCGGTGGTCAGCCATCGTTTGATCCGGCCCGCATCCCCCATCGGTGAACGGGTGCCCAGGGAGTCAAGCAGCACCGTCACCAACGGCTTGCCGTCCAGCTCGAACAGCATCACCAGGCAACGGCCAGCATCGGACAGATAGCCCGTCTTACTCACCCCCACGCCCCAACTCTCACGATGGACCAGGACATTGGTATTCCCGAACGCCAGCCGGTATCTGGGCTGACGGAACTGGGCGGTAAAATAACGGGTGGTGGAGTACTCCCGTATCTGTGGGTACTGGCTGGCCGCTCTGACCAGGCGAACCAGGTCCGCCGCGGTGGAACGATTGTCAATGGACAATCCCGTGGGGTCCACGAAGGTTGTCTTCAGCATTCCCAGTTCACCGGCCTTGGCATTCATCGCTTCGATAAAGGCGTCGTAGCCACCAGGATGGTGTCTTGCCAGGGTATGGGCCGCAAAATTTTCCGATGACATCAGTGCAATACGCAGCACATCAGAGCGTCTGAGCTCGGAGCTCACGCGAATACGGGTATAGGCGTTGGCGGGGGCGGGGATATGGCGTTCCCGGAAGTCCAGCCATTCAGTCAGGGGTTCGCCGGACTCCATCACCACCAACGCGGTCATCAACTTGGTGATTGAGGCAATGGGCACCCGCCGATCCGCATTCTTGCCATAGACCAAGCCGTCACCGTCGGCGTAGGCCACCGCTGCGTTGACAGAGGCCAGTTGCAACTCAGACCTCTCAATTGCCATAGCGGGTGAAACACTCATCAAGCACAGGACTGTCAACGCCAGGACAATGGCCGTTCGGATCATTGGTCAAACCTTGTTATGTGTTATTCCGGTATCACCTTATTACTATACCAGCCAAAGCAGCCCCTGACTCAGGGCTTGTCCGTCACTGCGCCTTCCGAGGCGGAGCTTACGGTGCGCGCGTATTTGGCCAGCACCCCACGGGTAAACCTGGGAGTCGGTGCCGTCCATGCCTGTCGGCGGCGCTCCATTTCCTGCTCCGAAACATCCAGCTCAATACGGTTGGCCACCGCATCAATGGTGATGGTGTCACCATTTTCCACCAGCGCAATCGGCCCACCTTCGGCGGCTTCCGGAGTAATATGACCAACCACGAAACCGTGGCTGCCACCGGAAAATCGACCATCGGTAATCAACGCCACATCGCTGCCCAGACCCTTGCCCATGATGGCAGAGGTAGGCGTCAGCATTTCCCGCATGCCCGGGCCGCCTTTGGGCCCTTCAAACCGGATCACCAACACATCCCCGGCCACAACGGTGCCGTCCATGATCCGCTCCTGAGCCTCTTCCTCGGATTGGAACACCCGCGCACGGCCAGTGAAATGGGTACCCTCCTTGCCGGTGATCTTGGCCACAGCACCAGTGGGCGCCAGGTTGCCGTAAAGGATACGCAGATGGCTATCCGCCTTGATCGGGTCATCAAAGGCATGAATGATGTCCTGGCTTGCCGGGTACGGAGCCACGTCTTTCAGGTTTTCCGCCAACGTCTGTCCTGTCACGGTCATACAGTTGCCGTGCAACATGCCCCGGTCCAGCATCATCTTCATCAACGGCTGAATGCCACCGATGGCCACCAGTTCCGACATCATATAGTGCCCACTGGGGCGCAGGTCCGCCAGCACTGGAACCCGCTTGCCGATTTCCACGAAGTCATCCAGCGACAAGTCAACACCAACGGTATTGGCCATGGCAATGAGGTGCAGTACTGCGTTAGTGGAGCCACCCAGGGCAATCACCACGGTGATGGCGTTCTCGAACGCCTCACGGGTCATGATGTCCGATGGCTTCAGGTCTTTCTCCAGCAGGTTGAGCACGGCCGCTCCCGCCGCCCTGCAGTCTGCCGCCTTGGTCTCGGAAATAGCGTTCTGGGCAGAACTACCCGGCAGGCTCATGCCCATGGCTTCGATCGCCGAGGCCATGGTGTTGGCGGTGTACATACCGCCGCAGGAGCCTGGGCCCGGAATCGCGGTTTCCTCGATCTGTTTGACCTCAATCAGATCCAGATCACCTCGGGCATGGGCACCCACCGCCTCGAACACAGAGATGATGTCGGTGTGATTCTCGCCGGGCATGATGGTGCCGCCATAGACAAATACCGACGGCCGGTTCAGCCGCGCCAGGCCCATCATGCAGCCGGGCATGTTCTTGTCGCAGCCGCCGATGGCAACCAGGCCATCAAAACCTTCACAACCAGCCACGGTTTCAATGGAGTCGGCAATGACTTCCCGCGACACCAGGGAGTACTTCATACCCTCGGTGCCGTTGGCGATGCCGTCCGATACCGTGATGGTGTTGAACGTCAGGCTCTTGCCCCCGGCCTCATCGGCACCAGCGGCGGATTCCTCCGCCAGTTGGTTGATGTGCATATTGCAGGGCGTCAGGTTGCTCCAGGTCGAGGCAATACCGATCTGGGGTTTGCGGAAATCTTCATCGGTAAAACCCACGGCCCGCAACATGGCGCGGCTTGCCGACTTGCCCAGGCCGTCGACCACGGGCGCGGAATAACGGCGGCGTTTGTCTTCTGTCATTACTGTGCTCTCCTGAATGTCCGGTTAGCCCGGCCTTGTTTCTGTCATTAATAAAAGACTGTCAGAAACGCCCGGCGACAGCAATACAACGCCCCGGGCAATACCTTACACCCTTCTGCTCAGAAGCATCAGTGAACCCTTGCCAGTCGCTCACGGTTATCGGAAATAGCGATTTGCCTTGTTCAGGGTCAAGGCTTACTATCACGCACTTTTTTGGTGCGAGTTGGTAAAAACAATTCAGGTTAACGAGAGAACAATGGGACGCAGAAACGAACGACTGCGCTGGCAGTTAGCCAGTGGTCTGCTTAAGGTATTTCATCTTGAACAGCTGACGAATCGATACAGTCGCCGTACTGTGATGGCGGGGTTTAGCCTGATCAACGGCACACTGAGTATCGCGCTTGTTTCCTTTATCGCACTGGTTACACAGGAAGCCTTCATATTCCCGTCGCTGGGCGCCACGGCGTTTATCCTGTTCCACGTTCCGCTCGCGGAACCGGCCTCTCCGCGTAATACCTTTTGCGGCCACCTCATCGGTGCGTTGATGGGGCTGTTCAGCCTTCATATTTTTGGTCTACAGGACCAGGCCTCCGCATTTTTACACGGAGTCGATCTGCCAAGGGTCGGCGCTTCGGCTTTATCCCTCGGCCTGACCGGCTGTCTGATGGTACTATTTCGTGTCGTGCATCCGCCGGCCGGAGCCACTGCGCTTATCGTATCACTCGGCCTGATGCCTGATCCGGCACAACTGCCCGTCCTGATGGCTGGTGTTTGCCTGCTTCTGGCACACGCTTATTGCATGAACAGGCTGTCGGGCATTCCCTATCCGGTTTGGTCTGCAACGAAATCCACCCCATCGACTGGAGCAGTATCGAGTCCATGAGAATCATCATCCGCTATTTTTTCCGTACCCTTCGGCTGATCCTGACCCCCTTCATGCTGATCAGCGAGAAGTTGAGCACACCCAAGAGCATCACCCGCACGCCTGACACACAGGCAAAGGTAGATAGTGCCTGCGAAGACCTCGCGCTTTACCAGTTCACGGCCTGCCCCTTCTGCATCAAGGTCCGCAAGGAAATTGCGCGCTTGGGCCTCAACATCGAAACCCGTGACGCACAGCATGACAGCGAACGCCGCTCCGAGCTGGAAGCTGGCGGCGGTCACGTCAAGGTGCCTTGCCTGCGGATCCGGCAGGATGACGGCAAGGATCAGTGGCTGTACGAATCCGACGACATCAAGCTATGGCTGCAGCGGCAATTCGAACCCGCCGCCTGAATCGTTCGGCAGCGGTTTTATAGATCCCGTCAACCAGGCGTTACCAGTGAACGGTTGCCCGGCCCCGGCAAGGTCTGCCGGGCAGCATTGCGACCACTGACAATCTCGTAGTTACGGTCTTTGACGGTGCTGACGAAGCGCCAGTCCGCCCTCGCCTCATCGGGCGTAAATGTCACCAGCATATAGCCCCGCTGGTTCACGTTCAGGTAGTCGAGATCGTCCACCAGAAGCTCTATAGCCGCCTCGGCATCGGGTATGGTCGCTTCGGGCAACTGGAGATAGTCTTCAAGACCGGGGGAAGAAACCCCCGGCGTGGCGAACTCCACACCCACCTGGTCACCATTGCCGGTTTTCAGGTTGCTGGCCCAGGCGTTGTGAGTATCCCCGGCCAGTACCACGAGATTCTTTTGTAGTTGCCTCGCCGTTTCCAGGATCACTTCCCGTTCCACGTAGTAGCCGTCCCAGGCGTCCAGGTTGTAGGGCAGCACGGTTTCGATCCGAGCGATTTCCTCGTCGGTCAGCGAGGGATCTCCAGCCAGGTAGCGGCCCTTGAGGCCGGCCAGTTCCGCGAACAGGGGCAACAACACAGACGGGTCAGGATTGATGATGCCCGCCAGCAGCTCCGCGGGCAGCGTCATCCGTCCCATCAACACCTGCTGCCCCAGCACCTGCCAGGTGGCAGTCGAGGTTGCCAGCGCGTTCTCAAGCCAAAGCCGCTGTTCCGCACCCAGCATGGTGCGGTTCGGGTCGCCTACATCTGCGGCAAACCGGGCCGCGTCAATGCCATCCTGGGTCAGGTAATCAGCGTAGGCCAGTTGTTCGTCGCGGCCGATGATCCGTGTATCCAGCATGTGCAGGTCCACCAGGTCGCCAAAGCGGAAGCTGCGGGAGATGGTTTCCTGGTCTCCGTCCGTGACCGGCCGGATCGGCATCCATTCAAAGTAGGCACGCAATGCATCGAGTTTACGGTCACTGAAATCACCCTCATCGGCGTTGTGGTTCTCAGCACCGTTCCTCCAGGTGTCGTTGGCTACTTCGTGGTCATCCCAGACAGTGATGAACGGCACCTTGCGGTGCAACTCCCTCAAATGATCATCGCCCCGGTAAATCGCGTAGCGATGGCGGTAATCCTCCAGGGTGATGAGCTCACGGTTATTCGACGCAGGGAACGTACGGCCCATGGCTTCTGCCTGCGCGGCGCCATAGCTATCCGGGTCGCTGTCGTACTCATAGAGATAGTCCCCCAGATGCAGCACGGCATCCAGGTTATCCAGGCCCGCGATTTCCCGATACACGTTGAAGTAGCCGGCGGGGTAATTGGAGCAGGACACCACGGCGAACCTCACCTGGCTCACCGAGCCTTCAGGAAGGGTCTGCGTCATGCCGGTCGGGGAGGTGCTTCTGGCGGTGCGGAAACGATAGTAATAGCGCTGGCCGGGCATCAGACCCCGAACATCCACCTTGAATGTGTAATCGTGCTGAGCCGAGGCACCCGAGCGACCGGAATGAGTCATGCTCCGGAAGTCAGCGTCGGTAGAGACTTCCCAGGCGATATCCACGTCCCGCCCGGAATCGTCGTCCGGTACGGCACGAGTCCAGAGGATCACGCCATCCTGCAGGGGGTCGCCACTGGCAACGCCCTGGGAGAAGCGGATATCACGTTTGTCGCTGCTGTCGAGTACGCATCCGGCCAACCCTGTGGATATGGCGACAGCGCCCATGCCCATAGCGGATGCTTTCAGGAAGTCCCTGCGGCTCAATCGTTTCATACCTTTCCCTGCCCTGGTTTAATGGTCAGGTAAAAGGTAGCGCCAAAGTGTAACGACAGGATGACGGATGGCGACATCCTGAATAGCAAATCACGACAGGCCGGGCAAACCCGCTACCCTTCGACGAAAATCGGCCCCAGGCCATAGTTCCAGAGGATGACAGAGCCCACACGGGTTGACACCAGGATGACCAGGGCGACGGTCAACAGGGCACCGACGTACATCACCGCCTGGTCCTTGGGAATGCCCATGACAATCGGCAGGCCGTCGTACATCAGCCAGGCGCCATAACAGGCTGCCGCCAGGAAGACCAGGGCATTGAACCAGGGCACCGGATAGAGCAACGCAAAACCGGCCAGGAACAGCGGCGTGCAGGAATACGACGCCAACGCAATGCCGTTGGAAGGAACGGTCTCTTCATGGGCGCCATACGTCCGGGCCATCCAGTTGATGGCGAAACCCAGGGCAAACACGCCCACCAGCATGGCCAGATAGGTCAGGATGCTTAGCTGTATCGCACTGACTTCCGTGAGCTTTATGACACGCTCACCGCTCACCGTCCAACCGAAATGGGCCGTAGAGATGTAGGCACAGATCGGCGCTATCGCGCCAAGCAACAGCACATAGGCAACATAGAGCCGCCGGGGAGGTGCGTGTTCCTTGCGGATTTCGGCCCACTCGGCATCGGGATGGGTGAACAGACCAAATGCGTGATTCAGGAGCATGGCTTTACCCCCTTGAGGTAATTTTATTATTGGTTGAATGGATACGCCTCACGGGCCTGGAAAGATCAGGCCACGCTACCATCAACTATAGCTTAGAAACGCAAGTGTTAAAGCCACCTTGTCTTTTATTGCCAATCACTTCCCGACAAAACCTTACGCTTTTCTCGGGTCGGTATCGGCGACAAGCGGCTGATCGCGGTTCTGGTCCCGGAACCCCAGCAGGCTCTCAATGCCCGTGAAATCCACCAGATCCCGAAAATCGACCCAGTCGACCAGACAGTAGAGGCAAATCGCCGGGTAGTCCCATTGGGCGAACTGACCGTCGTCCACCATGGCCGCCAGGGTTCTGAACGTCATCATGATGCGTTCACGCTGGAGGTTGAAAAACATCAGGTCTTCGTTGGTATCGATGCCTGAACGTGCCGACAACAGCAGGATCACCGCAGAGTCGTTAGCGGCGTCAATCAACGTCAGCTGGTTTTCCTGGTCCCAGGTCAACGGCGCCAGGCTCTGCTTCTCGCTGAGGTAGCGGGCGATTACCCGGGAATCGTAGACCTCCTGGTTGTCGTCGATCAGCATTGGAATCTTTAGCGCCGGATTGTTGCGCCTGAGCTCATCCCTGCCCTGACCGTAGATGTCGAGGTTCACGAATTCATAGTTATTCTCAGCCAACAGCAGCCTGATACGACGAACATAAGGGGAGGTGGTGGAACCGATCAGTTTCATGAAATCTCCTTGTTTGAATGATGTTAATGTCAGAGCAGGTTTTCAGGATCTGCAAATTTATAGCCGGTGGACTCCGCCACCTCGCGAAAGGTGACCTTGCCCTGGAACACATTGAGGCCATTGCGCAGATGCGGATCGTCCTTCATCGCCCTTTCCGGTCCCTTGTTGGCCAGGGCGACGATAAACGGCAGTGTTACATTATTCAGTGCCAGAGTGGAGGTTCTTGCCACCGCACCCGGCATATTGGCGACACAATAATGCACCACCCCATCCACGATGTAGGTGGGCGCGTCGTGCGTGGTGGGTTTCGAGGTTTCGGTACAGCCACCCTGATCAATGGCCACATCCACGATCACGCTGCCTTCTGGCATACGGCTGACCATGTCACGGGTTACCAGCTTGGGTGCGGACGCGCCTGGAATCAGCACACCACCGATGACCAGGTCTGACTCGGTCACCGTCTCTTCCAGGGTCGCTGCGGTTGAGAACAACGTGCTAATACGATTGCCATAGAGATGGTCGAGATTTCTCAATACGTCCATATTTCGGTCCAGGACCGTTACGTGCGCCCCCAGGCCGATGGCCATGGCGACCGCATTCTGCCCCACCACACCACCGCCAATCACGGTTACCTTCGCTGGGCTCACACCCGGCACACCGCCAAGAAGTACACCCCGACCGCCAAGGGATTTTTCCAGGCAGTGGGCACCAGCCTGAATCGACATTCGCCCCGCCACTTCTGACATAGGGGCCAGTAACGGCAGTCGCCCGTGGCTGTCGGTGACCGTTTCATAGGCAATACAGGTCGCCCCTGATGCTACCAGGTCATCGGTCTGGGCCTGATCCGGCGCAAGGTGCAAATAGGTGAAGAGAGTCTGGCCGGGCTGCAACAAGACCCGTTCGTCCGCCTGGGGCTCCTTGACCTTGACGATCATGTCGGCTGCCTCGAACACAGCCGTTCCGCTATCCAGAATCTCGGCCCCGGCCTTCACATAATCATCGTCCGTGAAGCCGATGGCAGCGCCAGCATTTCTCTCAACATACACCTTATGGCCGTGGTCACACAGCTCGTGAACCGCCGCCGGTGTCATTCCCACCCGGTACTCGTGATTCTTGATCTCCTTCGGTACGCCGATCTTCATGCCTGACCCCTTGAATCCGTCGGGTAAACGATGTCTCATCGGGTAAAGTGTAGTAAAAAGGTCTGACACCGGCAGTAGCAATTGAATGCATCGGTTTGATGGGCCTCGGCGTAAAACCCGAAGCAATCCACGCAATCGACCCAAATGGAGCAGGAACCAATGAATAGATACAGGCACGCCCTGGCAGCAACCCCGCTCTCACTCGCAGTAGTCCTTACTCTGGCAAGCGGACAGGTGACAGCCGATATGCAGACAGAAACTGTGGAATACACCGTAAACGGCGAAACGTTTACCGGCTACATGGCTTACGACGACGAAGCAGAAGGCAAGCGCCCCGGTGTTCTGGTGGTTCACGAATGGTGGGGGCACAATGAGTTTGCCCGTGAACAGGCGGAAAAGCTGGCAGCCGCCGGCTACACGGCGTTTGCGCTGGATATGTATGGCTCGGGCAAACTCGCCGAGCACCCCGAAGACGCGCAGGCCTTTATGAAGGAGGCGACCAAGGATATTGATCAGGTCAAGGCTCGCTTCATGGCCGCCAGGGAGTTGCTCGCGAAGCACGACAGTGTCGACGGCAGCAAGATTGCCGCCCAGGGTTATTGCTTCGGCGGTGCCGTGGTACTGAACATGGCACGCCTGGGTGTGGATCTTGATGCCGTGGTCAGCTATCACGGCGCGCTGGGCAGCCCCATCAAGGCCGAAGCCGGCAAGGTCCAGCCGCGGATTCACGTCTACACCGGTGGCGCAGACAAGATGGTGCCCTCGGATCAGGTGTCCGGCCTGGTGAAAGAAATGCAGGATGCCGGAGCCGACCTAACCCTGGTCAGCTTTCCCGGTGTCATGCACTCGTTTACCAATCCTGGAGCGGATAAGGTCGCCGAGGAATTCAATATGCCCATCGCCTATGACGAGCAGGCTGCCAAACGTTCTTGGGAGGGCACCCTGCGGCTCTACGAAGACGTTTTCAGCGACTGATCGTACGTTCAGAGGGCACCTTCTATGGTGCCCTTCACTTCTTCCTGAACTTCCCTCACCTCACGTCCGGCGGTGGCTACCGGCGGATGAACAATAATCTCGATCAGACCTGGCGAGAACACCGCGGTTCCCTTGGGAAGTCTGTCATGGGAGCCCCGGATCGTCACCGGGAGAACGGGGAGTTCACCGTCGCGGGCAATCACAAACCCGCCTTTCTTGAAGGACAGCAAGTTGCCATCCCGGGATCGGGTGCCCTCGGGAAACATCAGGATGCTGGTACCTTCGGGCAACTGGGCGACGCCGCGTTTGATACTTTCCAGGGCATCACTGCCCCGGGAGCGATCGATGAACAGGTTACGCGAGGTTTCCAGCGCCAGGCCAAATAATGGCACCTTACGCAGCTCTTTCTTGATCACCCAGCGGTATTGCAGCCCCAATGCCAGCACCAGGGCCGGGGGATCAAAATAGGACGCATGGTTGCTGAGGATAACGTAGCGCTGGGCCGGGTCGATGTGCTCGCGTCCGCTGACTTTCAGCCGGATACCGGTGAGTTTGAGCATGCACCAGGCGTATACCTGGGTGCCGTGAAAAGCGGCGTTGCCGCTACGGCCGGCAAGAGCGGCGACAACAATGGGCAGGAACAGGATCAGCGTGAGCAGCGCAGCCCAAAACAGGATCCAGACAGCTTTGAGGGTGTTCAACATAGCAGGCCCTGAGCAAACTGACAGTTAGGCGATCGCCCGGCGGCAGGGGATAAAAGATGTCGCATTGGGGTGGGAATCACAAAATCCACTCACAAAAAAAGGCAGCCGAGGCTGCCTTATTTGGCGGTGCCCTACTATCCGTTAGATAGCAGTAACGTTTTCCGCCTGAGGACCTTTCTGGCCCTGGGTAACGGTGAACTCAACCTGCTGGCCTTCTGCCAGGGTCTTGAAGCCGCTGCCCTGAATTGCGCTGTAGTGAACGAATACGTCCGGGCCGCCTTCACGAGTGATAAAGCCAAAGCCTTTTGCTTCGTTGAAGAACTTAACAGTGCCGGTAGTAGTAGACATACTTAAACTTCCTGAAATCAATCATTTTATCTTGCCGCCAGGCCATCGTCGTGATGCCTGATCAGCGTTTACGGAAATACAGAATTCGCGGAATCAAAAACAGGACGGTCACTACTAACTGCGGAGGTACGTCTTATTCATGAAAGCTTTACTGAATCTTTCCTACGAAAATAACTTTACTCTTTGTTTTTCGGATTGCCAAGCGTATTTTTAATTTATTGCGTACGTAGTGTTACCCATTATCCCCGGACCAGACCGAAGGTGTAAATTCCCAGCGCTGTCATGAGGATAGAGCCAACAACATGGGCGAGAATTCCAGCCAGGGCCATGCTCCATTTGCCTTCCTGGATAGCGGAAAGCATTTCCAGGGAGAAGGTGGAGAAGGTGGTCAGGGCGCCGCAAAGACCGGTAATGGCAAACAGGCGCCACTCCGGTGCCAACGAGGTGCCATGCACGAAATAGCCAATAAGCAGGCCGACGAGCCAGCCGCCGGAGAGGTTGGCGGCGAGGGTGCCATAGGGAATGGCGTGGTAGCTGCTGTTGAGCCAAAGGCCCAGGGCCCATCTCAGGTTCTGTCTCTTATACACATCTGACGCTGCCGACGAATAGAGAGGTGTAGA
>CAJXOQ010000097.1 GCA_913057975.1 uncultured Marinobacter sp. | reverse complement strand
ACGAGATAGGAGTCCGTCTCGTGGGCTCGGAGATGTGTATAAGAGACAGGGTCTGCACCGTCCTTGCGCTGAGCACCAAACGCCAGTCCCAGGCTGCAGTTGGCAATGACAACGGTGGTGGTGCCGTGGCGTACGGATTCGGGCAGGCCGGGGGCAACCTCCAACTCCAGGTCGTAGTGGGTATGGATATCAAACAATCCTGGCATGGCCCAGCGTTCAGTGGCATCGATGACCCTGCGCGCTTTTTGCGGATCGAGATCCTGCCCGCGCGCTGCGATTCTGCCATCTGCGATGGCAATGTCCTCGCGGGCCGGTAATTGGCCAATACCGTCGAAGACCTTGGCACCCTGGATCAGATAGTCCCAGGCTGAATCGGGTGTGGTATCGCTCATGCGTGCCTCACATATTTTGTGCTGGTTTCCCGAGGAGCCGGACGGAACGCTAGGGTCGGATCTCGGTGGTGCTGCCGGCCGGATTGGCGGGTTCATCCTTGGCTATAACATAGATGGCACCGAGCACGATGGCCAGGGCTGCGATCAAAACGCCGGCGGCGCCGATAACCATTTTGGGCCTGGAGCTCTGAAGGCTCCCGCATTCCGGGCACTTGGGCGTTTCTGCGGAAAGGCTGGCTCCACAGTTGGAGCATTGGGTCTGTGCCATGTTGTCTGTCCTCTTGGTGATCGGGTGACATACAGGGTGACATGTACCGAGTTAAGGCCAGAAAGCGTTGGGGATAAATCCGTAGTGACCCTGAGTTAAAGGGTAAACACCACCACAAGGGCGGTGAATACTGCCAGGACACCCACGATTACCAGGAGTTGCATCCAGGGGAACGGCGGCTTTTGCTGAACGTTGAGTTCGGTTTCAAGGTGCTCCCGGAGCAGTTGGGTATTCCGGACATTGGCCTTCCAGGCGAAGTCGAAGATGTCGCCAACGACGGGAACAAGGCCGCCGAAAAAGTCGATCAGCATGTTCCTGACCATTTGCTGTTTGACTCGGGCACTGGCACCGGCACGGTGCGCTTCCAGGAGTACGTAACAGGACATGAGCAGCCCGGCCAGGTCGCCCAGTACCGGCACAAGGCCAATGATGGGTTCCAGACCGATTCGAAAGCGCGTGAAGGGTATGACGATGGCGTTATCGGCCACCTGACTGAATCGGTTCAGGCGGGCCAGAGCTGCCTGTTTGTCGTCCTGGCTTACTGGCGTTGACATCCCATCAGTCCCAGGATTTTTCCTTGAGCCGATAGAACTCCTCGACCACGGCCTCCATAGCATCGGCGTCATAGTCACGAAGTCCGCTGACCACGAGCTTTTTGGAAACCTCGCCAGCAACGTTACCGTCCGAGATCAGTCGGTAGTCCAGCGTAACATTGCCACGCTTTCCGTCCGGCTTAAGCTCAGCGTTGTGGAGTTCAAGGTCAGTAGTCGGCGCATCAAGCGTATCCAGAGCCAGGCTCATGCTCTGATACATGATCATTGGCCGGTCTGGATTGAACATCACGCCTTCGCTCTCCATCAACGGTTTGAGCGTATGGGGGAAGTTCTTTCCCGAAGCGGCCACGTAACAGCGGGTGAAGTTCTCAATCACGGTGTCATCATGGGTTCGCTCACCACTGCGTTCCACTTCGATGTAGACTTTGCCTTTCTGATCGTAGACGCGGATCAAACCGTCATTGTCCTCACGAAAGTCCAGCGGAACGTTTTCACCCAGCAGGCTGCGAAAATGGAAGGTCATCTGTCGGGACAGCCCGAAGTGTGACACCAGCAAGGCAAACAGCAGGTCTCCGGGCACACAGAAACGCCGGGCATCCGGATTGTGGATCGGATTAAAGTCACCAGCCACTTCCTTGGCAAATCGGCTGGCCTGGGTCGCGCTGATCAGAACGAGTCCGTCCTGGGTAGCGTGGTAGCGTTCGAGAAACATGTGTTGCCTTTTCGTTTTCGCAAATAGAGGAGCCATGATAGTGGCCTGAAACGTCCTTTGCAGCAAGGTACTACGAAACCAATGTCTAAGGTCAGGACGTAAATAAATGGTTTCGCCGCGTCACCCAGCGTTGATGATGGTCGGTTGCCCGGACGCTCAGGCCGTTGGTGTCCCGTCGGTATGGCCGAGTGATCGCTCGGGCGAGACTTCATTGCGAACCAGTTGCTTCAGTTCCCGGATGTCCGGAAAGCCTTGCTGTTCCTTGCGTGACCAGATGCGTTTGCCATTGACGTGAATTTCAAAAATTCCGCCAGTGCCTGGTATCAGGGTCAGTTCATCCAGTTCCTCTTCAAAGGTGCTCAATAGTTCCTGGGCCATCCAGGCGGATCGAAGCATCCACTTGCAGCCCTTACAGTACGTAATTTTTACGCTGTTTGGCATGGGTGGTCTCCCGTTGTTTCGGTGATTGTGGTGTTTCAGGCTTTTGCGGTAGTCCCCAGGCTGTCCATTCGACGAGGTTTTGCAATACAGAACCCCTGCCCGAAATCTACCTGGATTTCCTTAAGCAGCTCCAGCGTCTCCATGTCTTCCACGTATTCGGCGATGGTTTTCATGTCGAGGAAATGACACAACTCGGTGATGGATCGAACCAGTGCATAGTTGGTCAGATTACTGGCCATGTCGCGGACGAAAATACCGTCCACCTTGACGTAGTCCACGGGTAGTTTCTGCAGGTAAGCATAGGAGGACAGACCGGTCCCGAAGTCGTCAAGTGCAAACCGGCACCCCAACCGCTTCATCTCGGTCATGAAGTCGGCGGCATAATGCAGGTTGGCTACGGCGGACGTCTCGGTGACTTCGAAACAGATTTGATGGGTGAGGGCACTGTGCTGTTTTATCCTGGTTTCCAGAGCAAACAGGAAGGCGTCGTCACTCAATGAAGCGCCTGAGAGGTTGATGTTGAACGTATGGATATTCTCCATAGCGTCGGGGTGCCCCTCCATCCAGGTCATTGCTTTGTCAATCACCCAAAGGTCAACGCGAGAGCTCCGGTGGAACTGTTCCGCGGCCTCGATGTAACTCTGCGGGGAAATCTCCTGGCCGGAAGAATTCTGAAGGCCAAGCAGCAGCTCATACATGTCCCCGTTGCTGTCCGCGGTCAGAGGAAGGATCCGCTGTGCCCGCAGATAAAGGCTGCCATCGCGTATGCTGCGGTCAATTTCGGGTACCCATTGGGGCCCCGTGGCGGGCACCTGCTGCGGTTGGTCCCGAACCAGCTCAACGCTGTTTCCGCCCTTTCGTTTGGCGGATTTGAGCGCCAGGTTTGCCTGGTTCATCAGTTCGCCAGCGGAACGCAAGGTGTCTTCGAATGGGCACACACTTGCGCTCAGGGTGGTCGAGAACTCGGTGTCGTCAGCGGTATGTGACTCCTTTCGAAAGTCGTTACGAAGCCGTTCGGAGACATCCAGTCCTTCCTCCACCGGCATGTTGGTCGCAAGTAACGCAAATTCGTTGCCTCCCAGGCGCCCGATGTAGTGATCGCCAGAGTGTCCAGAAGCCTGATCTTGAAGCAGGGAGGCAAACCGTTTCAGAAGTTGGTCTCCGACGCCGGTGCCATAGGTGGCATTGATCACGCTGAACTCGTCGATGTCGAACACCATCAGGGTATGATTGCCGGGTTTGCCGTCCATTGCAGACAGGGCCTGGGCCAACTGCTTTTCGAAATCGTGCCGGTGAAGGCATCCGGTAAGGGCGTCGTGTGTAGCTTCGAAGTTGAGCTTGCTGTAGACCCCCTGAACGATGTCAAACAGGCTCTGGTCCACAAAGGGAATGTCTCCCTGCTTGACGAGCCACGCATCACCGCGGGCCAGTCTCGACACGAATTCGGAATATTGATAGCTCACCTCGCCCAGTCCCTGGGGCGACAGAAACACGAAACGAAAGACGTCCTTGCCACCCCAAACCAGTCGCATGCGCCTTTTTTCGCCGTTGTCGAGAGTGATCTCAACCCAATCACCTACGCCGATTTCCTCGGCGCGCCTGGCCCAGCGACTATCAACCGGTTCTGGAGTAGCCTCCGCTTCCTCCTGACAGGCTCCCGGGGGATAGGTATCGAGGGTCACGGTTTCTATCGATGCCTGCTGATGCAGTTCCCGCGTCAGCCTTGCCACCACATCGCGGACCGGAGACACTTCACCAACAGTGCGCAGCTCCCTGTCAATAAGCTGGATCAACGCATCGCTTTCCAGTTCCCGTTCAAACGCCAGATCCTTGCTGGCTTCTCCGCCCGATAGCCAGAGGCTGATCTGGTCAACGATGTTAATGAAGCTTGTTGCGGTTTGGCTCTCAGCGCCTTCCCTCAATACCGCCAGCACTATCAACTGCTCCCAACCCGCGTTCAGCAGATCGAGTAGCACCGTTGGCACGGCCTTGCCGGCGAGGATCATGTTAAGGCGTCGCTGGACGCCGAGCCGCGTCTGCCGCAGGCGCTCTTTGCCTTCCAGGGTCTTGGCGATACGTTCGGAGTTCCTCTGGAACGATTGTTCCTGTCGCTCCACCAGGCTCTTCAATCGGGTACCGATGGACCGGTAAAAGGTGTCATCCCGTTCTTCCGTCTGGATGAGTTCGTCGATAATCCCCGTCACCGTCTGTTCCAGATTGCGGCTTGAACTCCGCTCGGCCAGGCAGAGACGCATAAGATCGTTGACGATGGTCCTGGCCGGGTGGTTGTCACGATCAAGGAATTCAGAGGTTTCAAGCAGATCTTCCAGAACCGGCAACCTCAGCTGTTCAAGCTGTTCCCGCAGGGTTTTGTTCAGCCCCTGCTCGTGCTCCAGCGGGGCAAAGAGGCGATCCACGAGGGTAACCTTGTCCCATGTACCATCATCAAGTGCCTGTTCCAGATCCGGATTGGACGAGGCCAGATTTCGAATAGCCTCCTCCATACTGGGGCCCGGCTCTCCCAGTACCTTTCGCAGATCGTCCCTGTGGGGTCGCAATTCGGCAGTAAACTGTGGGTTGGTGCGTGGCCAGGTATCCCGCATATCGCTGGCATCGTGCTGTAGGCTCATCAAGCGCAGTACTGAACGCCCTGGGGCAGGGGCGGATGTTTCGTGCGGGGTGGAATCTTCCGTCGAAGTTTCAGCGTGGGGCATCTCGTTAGGTGCTTCCCGGACATTGTCGGATTCCCTCAGTGACCAGTTGGAAGGCAGGCTGGTCAGATCGAGCGCCAGCAGGCCTGCTGCACGGAGATCGCGGTTCAGCGACTCTGCGGCTCGGGGCCAAAGGTCGTCCAGTACGGTCTCGAAAGCAAGATAGAGCGTGCCGCGATGCTGTCGGGCAATGCCGAGTCGATCAATCGTGAATTGCAGGCAGGTGCACAGTGACAACGGTGAAAGAGGGTTGTTGCGGTCGCTGATATCGCAGGAAAAAAGCTGGTTGAGCAACTGGCTGAGCACGAACAGCGTATTGGTGTGTTTGCTGGCGAGCTCGGATGCCACCATCTGGAGTTCCAGCCAGTCCTCAAAAACATGCTGTTCCACGACCCTGAGTTCGCCGCTTTGGCCGTCGTCGTCCTTACTCGGGTTTAGCTGGCGGTCGAACGCTTGGAATTGCAGCGTAAAATCCCGGTATATCTGCTCCCCGCGACTGTTGAAGATAAAGCGCATGTCTTTCAGTCGGGTGATCTCACGCACTTCCGCCGCTTGTTCAAGGTCGTTCCCGATACCCTCGCAGGCCTGGTCGATGAAGTCGGCTACCAATGTGCCCAGCAGGCGCCGGCTGTGTTTTTGGTAGGCGTCTTGCATCGACGGCAAGCTAGCGGGGGGAGGTGCGAACTGGCCAGGAATCCTTTGTGGCAGTTGTCGCAGGTATTCAACGGTTTCCGCGTCGTGGGGATCGCTGGTCATCCGCACGCTGTCCCCGTTGGCAGTTTGTAGATCACCACTCACACGAATGGGGTGATTGCCGTCAAACAGAAACAGTTGTGCTCGAGTGCGGTCCGACTTACTCAGGTGTTGTTTCAAACCAGGTGATGTGAGATTTGCCAGTGTCACTTGAACGCCGTCGGACGAGGCTGCAACCAGCTCACATCCGCAAGGAATGAAACCACGAACAACGATGAGAGCGTTTTGACGGAGGCCGGCGATATGGGTCTGGCTTTCTGTCATTGATGGGGTCCCTGGGCAGACTCAGGCTGGCTGCCAACAATTCCATAAACATGCATTCAAATTTTACACTTCTTCATCCATCACGGTAGACCAGTTTAGGCGGAAAATCTGTTTATTCCGATAGCGCGGTTGGTTTTTATCTGCGGCTATTGTGGAAGATCTTCAGGCCGCGCTTGATGAAGCGCGAGACAGCGGTGCCCTGGACAGCGGTGCCCTGGATAGTATCGCTCAAAGCGACAAGCCTTGAAGCGGTGGTAACAAATCCTTAACGCAACCAGTCGGGTTGTGGACAGCAGTAATGGCGAGCTTGTGCTAGGTTTTAACGTGTTTCTCGACGAATGCGGTGGCGTTAATGAGCAATCCCAAGCATACCCTTTTCTGGATGACGCTTTTCCTGGTGGTCGTTGTGGTGGTTTGCGCACTGATCCACAAACCATTGCAGGCCGCGTTTATGGCGAACTGGGTGTTCAACCTGTTAATTGTTTGTGTGCTCCTGGTTGGCATTGCCATCACCTATCGTCAGGTGTTCGTGCTGTTTCCGGAGTTGCGCTGGATTGCGCAGTTTCGCACCGGCAACGCCGGACTCTCTGTATTGCAGGAACCCCGTCTGCTGAAGCCGCTGGCGCGACAGTTGGATGATGACTCCAAGCGTGATCGCTTCTCGTTGTCCACCATGTCATTGCGTACGGTGCTGGATGGCATCCACAGCCGCATGGACGAACAGCGGGAAATCACCCGCTATTTCATCAGTCTTCTCATCTTTCTGGGATTGCTGGGCACCTTCTGGGGCCTGCTTGGAACCATCAATTCCGTGGGCGCCGTCATTGTAAACCTGGACATGAGCCAGGAGGATTTCGGCAAGGTGTTTGCCGGCCTGCAGTCTGGGCTGCTGGAACCCCTGGAGGGTATGGGCACGGCGTTCAGTTCCTCCTTGCTGGGGCTTGGTGGTTCATTGGTCCTGGGTTTTCTGGATATCCAGGCGGGCCACGCCCAGAACCGGTTTTACGACGGCCTGGAGGAATGGCTGACTGGCGTAACCAATCTCGTGGACCGGGTTGACGATGATCCGCGATAGCAGGCCCATCCCATGATCGGTTCCCGGCGTCGAACCCGCAGCAGCATCAACGTATGGCCCGGATACGTCGATGCACTGTCGGCATTACTGATGTTGATTATCTTCATGCTGTTGATCTACGTGGTCAGCCAGCTGTACCTGTCGCAAACCCTCTCGGATCGGGATTCGGAACTGGCCAGGCTCAACAGCCGCTTGCAGGAGATTTCCCGGTTGCTCGGTCTTGAGCAGGAAGAGACCGCCGCCCTGGAGAACGAGATGGCCGCGGTCCAGAACCGCTTCAGCGAAAGCCTTGCGATGAACGATACACTTCGTGAGGAGCTGGAGGAGGAGAAGGCCCAGCGGTTGGAGCAACAATACAATGCTGAGGCCCAGGCCCTTCGGGTTGAGGATCTTGGCAAGGCCGTCGCCAGGGCGGAGTCGGAGTTGGAGGATGAAGAGCAACTGACGGCCTCCCAGCGTTCGATTATCCAGCAGCTGTCGAACCAGATTGCGGCGCTGCAGGCGCAGCTCGGCCGCATCACCGCTGCGTTGCGGTTACAGGAGGACCTCACGGCCGAGAAGGAAGCCGAACTGGAAGAGGTGGGAAAGCGCCTGAATACATTGCTTGCCGAACGAGTCAATGAACTGGAACGCTATCAGTCTGAGTTCTTTGGCAGGTTGCGGGATATCCTGCAGGATAACGAGAATATCCGCATTGTCGGCGATCGCTTCCTGTTACCTTCGGAATTGCTGTTTGCCTCCGGCTCCGCCAGCCTTGGGCAGGAGGGCCAACAGGAGCTGGACAAGCTGGCAGAAGTGCTGCTGGACGTGGTGGACGCCATTCCGGAGGATATCGACTGGATTCTGCGCATCGATGGCCACACCGACCGGGTTCCCATCAATACCGAAGCGTTTCCCTCGAACTGGGAGCTTTCCACCGCCAGGGCCGTGGCCGTAGTGCGCTACCTCGCCTCTGAAGGTGTTCCCCAGAACCGCATGGTGGCTGCCGGTTTCGGGGAATTTTTTCCGGTTGCTTCGGGCGGTTCTGCCGAGGCGCTGCGACAGAACCGACGTATCGAGATCAAGCTGACGGACCGTTAAATGCCAGAGGCTGTCAGCCCGTCCGCCCGAAGAAACGTTCGAAGAACCCGGTTTCCCGCACGTCGGGAATGGGCAGATCGGCGTTGTCCTCGAGTGCCTTGCGCCAGAACCGCTCGGGGTCGTCGAGGTGCGCAACTTTTTCCCGTTCCTGTGCGCTGTAGGAATTATGGTCCCCACTGAGCCCGTGTTCCATGAGTTCCTGTTCCCAGAGATACAGGGCGCAACGAACAACGCGTAGCAGCCTGTTATAGCTGTCTCTGCTGATGGTAATGGCCAGCTCGGCGGTCAGGTTGATATGCGCCTGAAGGGTGGCCATTTCCTCTTTGTCGAACACGATGCGGTGGCCGGTGCCTTTCTTGCAGGCCATGCAGGTTTTTTCCAGAGATTTGACGCCTTCGGGCATGTCCCGATGGCCGAAGTCCTGTTTCTGCTTGTCATCAACCGGGGCCGGAATCCAGCCATACTGAGGTGAACGGGCCACGATATGGCCAGGAACGTCGCGCCGGTAGGGAGGAAGCTCCGAGGTGTCGCTGTAGCCGTCAAACTCTATTCGCATCCACGCCGCCATGGTTCGCTGGCGCAGCATCATGGCCAGGGTAATGGCTGAGGGCATGATCTCCTCAAGTGATTCTCCGTCGTCCCGGAGCCGTTCGTCCAGATGATCAACTGCTGCTGACATGGCTGTTCTCCATTTACCACGGGCAGAAGGGCGCACCTCCTGCCTGGCTGTTGTTCTTGTCGGAAACTCTGTCCGGCGGCTTTACCGGAAGCATTGATTAAAAACTAGGCGTTTTTTGTAATCTCTTCCGTTGTAGAAAAGTAGCCTCTTTGTTACTGGAAGTAAGGGCTTGCCGGCAGGTATGCTCATACACCTTTGTATTCGCAAACTTGGCTCCCGGAACCTTGATACCTCTATGTCTGACTTGGCGTTGTACCAGTATGTCCTGATTGGCCTGATTTTTATCTGGAGCGGGTTTGTCCGTTCGGGGCTGGGATTCGGTGGGGCGGTGCTATCGCTGCCTTTCCTGCTGCTGGTGCTGGACGATCCGCTGGTGTTCCTGCCCATCATTGCGGTGCACCTGCTGGTGTTTTCCTCCCTGACCATCTGGATGAACAACCGCAAGTCCGCGGGTGCGGATGATGATGGCGTGGCGGTCGTGGGTACGGTCGACTGGCATTATCTCTGGCGGATTCTGGCGATCATGATTGTGCCCAAGCTGATCGGGGTGTTCGGGCTGATCACACTGCCGTCAGAGATCATGAGCACCATTATCTTTGTGATCGTGTCCCTGTACTCGGTCTCCTATATCCTGGACCGGCCTTTTCGCAGCGGCAGCCGGACTGTGGACGCGGTGTTTCTGATGGTAGGCGGCTACATCAGCGGTACGTCACTGATTGGTGCCCCTTTGATTATCGCCGTCGCGGCGCAGCATCTGCCGAAAGAGCGTTTGCGGGACACCCTGTTCGCGCTCTGGTTCATCCTGGTGGTGATCAAGATGGCGGCGTTTATCTGGGTGGGTGTCGATCTGCAGCTCATTCACCACTTGTGGCTGTTACCCTGCGCTGCCATTGGTCATGTCATCGGGCTTTACGTTCACGACCGCATGCTGAGGGCGGAAACACCGATCTTCTTCCGGGTGCTGGGCGTTGTGCTGTTGATCGTCAGCAGCATTGGCATGGCGAGGGTGTTGTTTTCCGGTTAACCCAGCGTGGCATCGAGGAACATCATGATGACGAAGCCGCCCAGAAGCGAGAAGGTGGCCAGGGTCTTGAAGCGGCCACGATGGGTCTCGGGGATGATCTCATCACTGATAATGAACAGCATGGCACCGGCCGCAAAGCCGAGGGTCCACGGCATGATGGGTTCTGCCAGCCACACCATGGTGCTGCCGAAAAGCCCGCCAACGGGCTCCAGCAGCCCGGTCAGCACCGCGATCCCGAAGGATTTCAGGCGTGAGTGTTCAATGGCCAGCAGGGAGACAGCCACGGCAAGGCCTTCCGGGATGTTCTGAAGCCCTATGCCCACTGCCAGGGCCACCCCGTTACCGATGTCACCGCCGGCAAACCCGACCCCAACGGCCATGCCTTCAGGGAAATTGTGCAGGGCTATGGCGATGATGAACAGCCATATCCGGCGTATACGTGCACTGTCAGGGCCTTCCCGGCCCAGGGTGAAGTGTTCGTGGGGCAGCCGCTGATGAATGCTGAAAAGCAGGCCCGCGCCCATGAGAAGGCCGGCGATAACCATCAACGCGGCGCTCCAGGTGGCGCCGGTGAGCTCCTCGCCGTATTCGATGCCCGGGAGTAGTAGCGAGAAGAACGACGCCGCCAGCATAACCCCCGCAGCAGCGCTGAGCATGCCATCCTGCAGTTGCGGCGTGAGTTTTCTGACCAGGAAAACACCCAGGGCGCCGACACCTGTCCCAAGGCCTGCCAGCAGGCTGGCAATCGACCCCAGCCAGACAACATTGACATCTTCCAGCATCGGTCTCCCTTAGTTCGTTGGTGGCGGCGTTACAGCGCCGTTAAACCTTGACCATGTTGATGGTAAGTTCCGCTACCATGGCTTATACCTTAGTACGTCAAAAATCCAAAACAGACTCAGGAAGACGGTATGCAATGGTTTACTGGTTAATGGCCAACCCCAAAGCCGGGGAAAAGGACAATCGTGGCGCTGAGTTCTGGCGAAATTACCTGGAAAGTGCGGGCATTGTCGATATCCGGGATTGCAGTCTTGACGATAAGAGCTGGACCGCAGAGGTTGGCCCCAGGGACTTCATCCTCGCGGCCGGCGGTGATGGCTCAGTAAATGCGGCGGCCGGTTTTTGTCTCGATACCGGCGCTACCCTTGCGGTTCTGCCTTCCGGGACCGCCAATGATTTTGCCCGCAACCTGGGTCTGCCCGACGATCCCCAGCATATCTGCAACCTGGTCTCGGCGGGACGGACCCGTATGCTGGACGTTGCTACGGCCGAAAATGGTCTGTTCCTGAATGTGGCTCATGTTGGGCTTGGCACTTTGCCGGTTCGAGAGTCGTCGGCGAACGCCAAACGACTCCTCGGTCGCTTCAGCTATGGCGTCGCGTTACTGCAGAAACTGCGGGTGTATCGGGGTTTCCATGGCCTCATCGAAACGGAAAAGGGAACCGTGGCCGGGCGATGGCTGACCATTGCGGTGTCCTCCGGTGCTTTCTTTGGCGGTGGCAACGAGATTCCCCAGGCGTCGGCAGGGGATGGTCAATTGGATGTCGTGGCCGTGAGGCCGCGTTCGCTGTTCCAGCTTTTCATGACTTTTCTGACGGTGCGGTTGAGCCGTAACTCCCCGAAACGAACCAGCACGGTGGTTCACCTCAAAAGCCCAACCGTGTCGATCACCACCCGTTCGCGACGAACGGTCACCATGGATGGAGACATCGCTGGCCATACACCACTTCGCGCTCGCTGTAGGCCAGCCTGCCTGAAGGTCGTCTGCGAGGAACTGGTAACGACCTGATAACGCTCCGCGTCAGGCGTTGCTGTCCGTGCTCTCGAAAATCTTGTCCGCCGAGGCGGCAACAAAGCCACTGTAGAGCTCTCCGTCGGGCTTGGCATAGCGGCGTGCGAATTCGTAGAAACAGCTCGGTATGGCCGCCGTCTGATCTGCAAACCGGACGTCGGCACGGTCCGCCATGGTGGACGATTGCTCCAGCAGCTCTTGCGGCGAGCCCTTGACCTCGCCTCCGGAACTGTTCACGCGATAGCCGTTGTCCTTGAGGGTCTGGTTGATCTCCGTCACGGTTTTAAATCGACTGAGATGATTGATGCTTACCGTAAAATGGTTAGCCCTGTATCCCCAGGCGGCTACCCAGGCGGCGTATTCGCTTTCCTCCAGCAGGGTCTGGTAGGTGGCGTGGTCTACGTCCCAGTGACGACCGGAGTAGAGAAAGTCGTCCCGGGTGACGGCAATAGGGTCCATCTGGCTTACCAGGCCTTCCACAATGGATTGCAGTGACCTGGAACACTGATCAACCAGCAATTCGGAAATGAACACCTTGGGGGCAGTCGGGTCCGGATGCTCGTAGTGTTTCGCGTACAGTTTCTTGGCGTCGAAGTGATAGTCGCCGCCTTCGTGATATCCCAGCGCCAGGAAGTGCGCGGCCAGTTTGTCCAGGTTTACCTTCTCGATGTTGAAGGTACGCAGGGCAATGTGGTCATTCACGATGTCGCCACCCTGTGTGTCGTCCAGCAACCGGTGGATATCCTGGGCCGAGGGTGTCACCTCGCAGTAATTGTTCCAAAGGTGACGGAACAATGTATCTCTATCGGTGTGCATGGATGGCCTCCTGTTGTTGGCGCAGTGGAATGGTTGTGGTCGCAGCGCCGCTCTGTGCGGCTGCAAGTTCCATGAAGCGGACTTCCCCATCGTTGCGCAGATGGAGTGACTTTGCCAGTGCCGCCGGTACCTGCAGGAGATTGTGAGCAGGCAGGTATCGGGCAGCACTGGTGACGGTGGCGCGGAAATTCGCCGTTTCGGTATTGGTGATGGCCAACAGTCGGCCCTGGCCACCCCGGTTCCATTCCTCGAGCGTCGGTCGCACATCATCAACAATCTGGATACGGCAGCCGACGGACGTCGATACCGAGCGGATATCGGCCAGTCTCGCCTCAACGGTCGGGCCGGCATCAAACAGATCCACGTAACCATTATGGCGGAACCCTTCGGCTTCGAGCATGGCGAGGGCCGGACGGGTGTGCGGGTGTACCTGCCCGATAACAGCGCGGGCGTTTTCGTCCATCAAATGGGTGTAGAGCGGGTGTCGGGGCATCAGGTCGGCAATAAAGCCATTGTCGCCCGTGCCCACCATGCGTGTCACCGTGCTGAAATCAAGATCCACGAAATGGGTCCGCAACCAATCCCAGAAAGGCGACTGCCCGCCTTCGTTCGAGATGCCCCGCATTTCAGCGATGACAGTCTCAGCAAAGCGCTGCGGATGCTGGGCCATAAACAGAAAGCGAACCCGGGAGAGCAACTTGCCCGCGTGCGCCCGCCGAAACCTGGGCCGCAGGAACAGTGTGCAGATCTCGCTGCAACCGGTGTAATGATTGCACATGTTGAGGACTTCCAGCCGGCGGAGCAGGTTCAGTTCCGGCGAGTGGTGAACGACCTGGCTGCGATGATAGTGATACAGCGGGCGTCGGATGCCTACCGAGGCTTCAATGCCGGTGGTTCCCATGATTTCCCCGGTTTCCGGGTCTTCCAATACGAACAGATAGCCTTCGTCGCCAGGGGTGTCGGTATGGCGGTTAAAGCTGTCCATGGAATGGCGGATTTTCTGGGTCAGGAAGTCACGGTCATCGACCAGTGAGGTGAAACCGGGGCCGGATTCCACGGCAATCTGCTGCAGAGCGGCGAGGTCTGAGAGGGCAACCGGGCGGATAATCATAGACATGTCCTCATCTGCTGACCGCTGGAAGCGGAGTGTGGCAGGGCCAGTATGATGGGGTGGGGTGCCATTTTGTAGCGTCAAAAAATGATAAATGATGATATATTGTGGCAATTTGACCAGGAATGATGTCGATATGATCAGCAAACAGGACCAAAGGCTGCTTTTACACCTGCGCCAGAATGCCCGTTGCAGTGTCTCGGACCTGGCCAGGGCGCTGGACCTGTCGCGCTCCACGGTGCAGAACCGTATTGCAAAGCTCGAAGCGAGCGGTGTGATTCGCGGGTATTCCGTTGAGCTTGGGGGCGAATACTCGGCAACCCAGGTAGAAGCCCATGTATCGATCAAGGTTTTCCAGAAGCTGACGGCTCGAACAAACGCGGCCCTGGAACAGATCAGCCAGGTATCCCAGTTGTATTCTGTTAGCGGTGAGTACGACCTGATTGCCATTGTCCAGGCCCAGTCCCTGGAAGAACTGAGCGCTGTTCTGGATGAGATCGGTAATCTTGAGGGCGTGGAGCGAACCAATTCGGCAGTGGTTCTGGAGACGCGTTTCCGGCGTTAATATTACCTTCCCGCCCATTTATGATTATGCGTCTATGATTATGCGTCGCTGGCTTCGTTCAGTAACGAAGGCTTTTTCAGGGCCTTGGCGAACAGGTCCTTTTCCTCGGCAATGGCCAGTGCCGCTTTTTCCGCCATGGCTTCATCCAGGCCCTCAACTCGCGCCTGTAGAAACTGGGTGATTTCCTCGGCCAGTTCCAGGACTTTGTCCCGGGCATCGGCTTCCGCTTTGGACGAGAAGAGCATTGTGTCGGGGTGTTTCAGTGCCATCTCCAGTCCATCCCTCTCCGAGTAATACAGCGCTTGTACGGCCATGACGTTCTCCAGTGTGTTCCCGCACGTTGTCGTGTCTGGTGGGGTTCATTGAATCTGCGGTGAGTATACTGAAGGTATCTGTATATGTATACAGTGTTTTTGGCCGCCTGGGCGGCAGATGTCGGGCGGAAAAATGTGGTAGGGTCTTAGGCCGACGATGACCAGACCCACCCTCAGGGAACCGATACGTTATGCACGACCGACCCATGGCCCGCGCAGGCCGAACGCCCTTTCAGCTTGCTGCTCTGGCCTTGCTGGCCATGCTGCTCACAGGCTGCGGCATCAACAACATTCCAACGTATGACGAGCAGGTTAAATCAGCCTGGGCGCAGGTGGAGAACCAGTACCAGCGGCGGGCGGATCTGGTGCCGAACCTTGTTGAAACGGTGAAAGGTTTTGCGGATCAGGAGCAGGAAACCCTGACGGCCGTCACCGAAGCCCGCTCAAAAGCGACCTCTATTCAGGTCGACGAAAGCATTCTCAACAACCCCGAGAAGCTGAAACAGTTCCAGCAGGTTCAGGGTGAACTCAGCAGTGCGCTCAGCCGCCTGATGGCGGTTTCAGAACGTTACCCGGATCTGAAGTCAAACCAGAATTTCCTGGCGTTGCAGTCGCAACTGGAAGGTACGGAGAACCGTATCTCGGTCGCAAGGCGTGACTTTATCCAGGCGGTTGAACGCTACAACACGGAAATCCGGACCTTTCCGGGCCGTCTCTGGCACAGCATGCTGTACAGCGACCTTGAGCTTAGGGCCAACTTCGAGGCCACTACCCCCGATGCCCAGGAAGCGCCACAGGTGGAGTTCTGATGCCTGTTCGTTTCCACCCCGTTATCGTTTTTCTGGCCTTGATTGTGCTGTGCCAGGCCAGTGCCCAGGCGCAATCCACTCCTGATTTCCCCGAACTGACCGGTCGCGTGGTGGACCGCGCCGACATGCTGCCCGCCAAAGTTGAACGTCGCCTCAGCCAGATGCTGGAGGCCCACGAGCAGTCAACGACCGAACAGGTGGTTGTCTGTCTCTTATACACATCTCCGAGCCCACGAGACGGACTCCTA
>CAJXOQ010000096.1 GCA_913057975.1 uncultured Marinobacter sp. | reverse complement strand
CAGATGTGTATAAGAGACAGGGCTCAAGCAGTTATCCCAGGCACTGGGGAAGATGCAGCCGTTCCTGACGCCGGGTACTCAAGCCGCTAAAACCATCGACAGGATCAGTTCCGCCTCCCGTGAAGTGGATATCTGCCTGACGAAGGTGTACGACGAGGCCGAACAGAATACCGGTTGGGAGTTTAATGAGGAGCGACGCTCCGCCCAATGGCGCTATCCCGAGGGCGAATTGCCCGAGCTGCTTGCGGGCTTGGCGGTGGAAACCCGGGTAGCGACGGCCACCCTGGTTCGCCAGCTCGGTGTAATGGTGGACGAATTACAGACGGCCTTTGATGAACGCAAGGCCAGTGATGTCGATCGCGATACCGCGGAATCCTGGTATCCGGTGATTGGATCGTTCCACAGCCGTGCTGAGGATCAACTGCGGTTATGGGCCGCGTGGTGTGACAACCCGGGCCAACCAGCCAGTGAGTCAGCGGAAGGCGAGGATGCTGCGCCAGAGCCGAAGAAGCGGTCCGGGCCACCGGCCGCCCGGTGGTCGGTGCGGCAGCGCTGGGAGCACGCGGAAGACATTACGCTCTACAGTAGCCCGGTGCTGGCGGACAGCCTGCTTTATTCCAGGCTCTGGTCGCGGGCCTATGGCGCCGTGCTGACCAGCGCAACTCTGACCGCTCTTGGGCGCTTTGATCGGCTCAAGGCCAGAGCAGGTTTGCCCGAAGCTAGCCGCTTCGTAGTGGTACCCAGTTCCTTCCGCTATGGCGAAATGGCAACCGTGGAAGTGCCTGCCATGACCGCCATGCCCACGGACGACAGCTTCACGGATCAAGTGGTGTCGCGGCTACCGGCTTTGTGGACCGGCGAGAAGGCGACCCTGGTGTTGTTTACCTCCAGGCGCCAGATGCAGTTGGTGCGGGATGCCCTGGCGCCGGAATACCCGGATCTGATCACTACCCAGGACGATATGGCCAAGGGCGAGGTCCTGCGCCGCCATTGCAGCCGTGTGGATGAGGGGTTGCCCAGCGTGTTGTTTGGTGTGGCGAGTTTTGCCGAGGGCATTGACCTGCCTGGCAAGTACCTGAGCCATGTGGTGATTACCCGGCTGCCGTTTTCGGTACCGGATGATCCCGTTGAAGCCAGCCTGGCGGAGTGGGTGACGCACCGCGGCGGTAACCCGTTCATGGAAATAACCGTACCCGACGCCTCCATCAAGCTGGTGCAGGCCGTTGGCCGCCTGCTGCGGACCGAGTCGGACACCGGCCGCGTCACCATCCTTGACCGTCGCATCATCGCCCGTCGCTACGGGCAGTTGTTGTTGGACGCCTTACCGCCTTTTCGGCGGATCATAGAGCCCTGATAAATAGAGCCCTGATAAAAAGGGAGCCATAAAAAAAGAGCCAACCCATGTGGGTGGCTCTTATAGAGTGGGTCCTTATCGAACCCGGGCGTCGAAACAACGCGGAACAAGAAGTCTGAAGGCCTGAAGTTTCAGAAATCTTACCGAGGTTTCCCTCAGCGTCGATAGCATAGTAAGGGAGGAGGAGGCGTATCCGGATCGTCCAAAGGGCGTAGAGGGCGTATAAAATTCGATAAAAATGTGACGTACGTCACAAAATGCGCCCGAAAGACAGCGTTAGTGGATTACCGGTCAGGGCAGTAGCCGAAGTTCCCTTGCCTTTGCCAGCGCCTCGGTGCGGGACCCTACCGCAAGCTTGCCGTAAAGGTTGCGAATGTGGGCTTTCACGGTGGTAGGCGCCACCCTCATCGTGTTTGCAATGTCCTTGTTGGCGAGGCCCCGGTTGATTAAATCCAGCACTTCCAGTTCCCGCTGGCTCAGGGGGTCGGGGAGATTTGTGTTGCCAGAGGCCTCCCGCGTATCCGTCTGCGACTCTTCCGGCTCTGTTGTTTCAGCGGTCTCGGTCTCCGCCAGTTCAGAGAGCATGGCAGTGACCCTGCTGTTCCAGCGGCCCGGTGCCTTGAGAATTGGGAGTGCCTTGCAAAGCAGGCGGATGGTTGGACTCTCCTCCGCGAGCAGGCGCATAAATCCGGCCTCTGATGCCCGCTGGATGACTTGGGCCAGCACCTGTTCTGCTTCTTTCGTTTTTCCTTCGGCGAACAACGCCTCGCTGTAGACCAGTTGGATTTCCACCAGGTGGCGGTAGTGCTGTTCCTGCTCCGCGCTGAGTCGAAGGGGGGCCAGTGTTGCAATGGCGTCGGCCGGGTGGCCCAGCGCCACCTGAACACGGGCAATGCTGATTTGGTTCTGCTCCCGGTTCAGCGGATTGGTGAACCGGTCAGTGCTCACCTGTTGCACCCATTTTTTCGCCAGATCCAGGTGACCGGTGGCGAGATAGCAACGAGCCAGCATGGCAGAGCAGGCGGGCGGCTCGAACAGGATGTGGTCCCGACGGCGTTTTGCCACGCTGGCCGCATCTTCCAGCGCTTCCATGGCCTCCTGGTAGCGCCCTTCACTGAAGGCCAGGTGGCCACGCACGTACTGTATAACCACGTGCTGCCCGGGTTCGGTGCCATTGTTGACGTGGTCCAGCAACGGGGCCAGGTAGGAGGCGGCCAACTGGGGTTCGTTGCGCTCCCGGTAGATCTCGATCAGGGCGCTGTTCTGCCAACAGGAAATCAACATGGGTTGGCGGGGGTCGCTGTGGTGCTGGTCGACCCATTGCCGCACACGGGTACAGGTATCCAGGGCTTCGTCGATATCGCCCCGATTGTACTGAATCCAGGCAAGCAGGCCGCCGCTTGAGAGTACGGTACTGGGTTTGCGTTCCAGTTCCCCATAACGCACAGCGGAGGTCAGGGCATCCTCGGCGGCCGCCAGGTCGCCCTGACCGTAATAGTCCAGTCCCACCCCGTAGTAGGTCACGGATTTCAGGGGGATGCGGGTGTGGTCAATGTCACGCAATACCTGTTGGGTGAGGTCGCTGGCGCTCTTATCGTCGTTTTTTGATCGCGCCAGGTAAGAGCGGATCAGTGAAATCTCACTCTGCAGGCCCAGGGCGCCCTCGGCATCGGGGTGGGAATCGGCCACCTGTTTGTCGAGCATGTCTTCCAGTTCGCCCAGCAGGGGCTCCAGCATGTCCACCCGGTTGGCGAAAAACAGCGCCCACACTCTCAGCATCAACAGTTGTGGGCTGTCCTGCAGGGTGTTGGCGGGGAGGGAATCCAGCCAGCTCAGCACCGGCAGGTGAAAACCACCGTGGATCAGGTTGTTGCCGTGTTCAGCCAATACCTTTGCGAGCCAGGGCCAGTCCTGATGCTGGACAATCTGGGAAATGCCTTCCTGAACGTGGCCATGGATCAGCAACCAGTGGACTGCCCGCTGCCACTGCTTTTCGGTATCTTCCGGCTTGAACTGTCTCACCCGTTGTAACAGCGCGTCCCGGAACAGGTCGTGATAACGGAACCATTCATTGTGGGTGTCCAGCGGAATCAGGAACAGGTTCTCCCGCAGCAGCTGTTCCAGCAGGACCTGGCTGTTGGTAGTGCCGCGAACCGCATCGCAGAGTGAGGCACACAGGCGTGGGCAACAGGCGGTATCAAGCAGGAAGTCGCGCACCGGTGCAGGTTGCTGCTCCAGCACTTCGGTCAATACGTAATCGCTGATGCGTCGCTCGTCCAGGTCGATGCGTTGGTGGCCGGCCCCGGATTTCTGATCATCGATGCTACCGCCGGACAGCGCGGACAATTGCATGGCGGCCACCCACCCCTCGGTTTTGCTGCAGATCCTGCGAATCTCCAGCTCGGAGAGTTCAAGCCCCATGGTGTCGTGGAAGAAGCGCTGGCACTCCTCCTCGGAAAACGCCAGCAGGCCTGGGTGTATGTTCTCCACCCAGCGGCGCACCCGCCAGCGTGAGAGCGGCAAAGCTGGTTCGGTACGGGATGCCAGGGTCACCAGGACCCCAGGCGGCAGGTAGTCCATGAAATACGACACCTGGCGCTGTAATTGTGGGTCACGGATAAAGTGATAGTCGTCCAGGACCAGCGACCAGGGCGCTCCATCGGCGGCGAGAACGTTGATCAGCCCGGTAATGGGGCCTTCGAGTTCCTGGAGGCTGCAGTGGCTGAGTTGTTGACGGCATTGCTCCAGACCCACGAGACCATTGTGTTCAAACGCCCCCACCACGTACTGCCAGAATCGGCGTGGCTCGTCATCATGCTCATCCAGGGATAGCCAGGCAACGGTAGAAGGGGACTGGGAGCACCATTGGCTGACCAGCGTGGTCTTGCCAAAACCCGCTGGCGCCACTACCAGATTCAACCGCTTCGCACCGTCCGGCTGCAGCAGGGCGCTCAGGCGTTCCCGTTTTACCGAACGGGGGTCCGCGGTTGGTCTGAGGAATTTGGTGGTTAGCAGCATCGTTTCCCTGAATGCCCGTAAATGGCAAGTGTCCCGTATGGTTAATTCGTTGACCTACTGCGTGACGCTGCGGCCTCTGGCCAAGGCGTCAGTCCGCAGGTGTGGTGGTTCCACATCAAGGGCTGGCAACACGGGCCAGAGGCCGCAGCGTCTCGCCCTTCGGGAGCCACTGAGGGTCTTGATAGCCGCGTTGCGCTGGTTCGATTTGGAGCCACCAAACCTTCACCATCGCGCCTAGCTCTCAAGACCCTCAGTGGCTCAGTAGGTTAACGAATTAACCAGACGGGACACCAGATAACGGATTGTGTGCTTTGTCACAGTTAAGTCAAGGGCCGCAAAGACAAATGACGCCGTCGTCATGCTGCGTTCTGGCGTTTTTGGTCTAAACTGTGTTGGATGGGATTCTGTATACTCAATAAGAATGAAAAATCACGTTTTTATGCGTATTCTTCTAATAAGATCAGCGTATACATGCCCGGTCTGTACCGGGCCTTATGGGGAGCGACAGGGTAGATGAAATTACAACAGTTGCGCTATATCTGGGAAGTTGCGCACCATGATCTCAACGTATCCGCCACTGCCCAGAGTCTGTTTACCTCGCAGCCGGGAATATCCAAGCAGATCCGTCTTCTGGAAGACGAACTGGGCCTGGAAGTTTTCGCGCGCAGCGGCAAACATCTCACTCGTATTACACCTGGCGGTGAAATTATTATTCGTGAGGCGGGTGAAATACTGCGCCGTGTGGAAGGCATCAAGAAAATTGCGCAGGAGTTCAGTAACCAGCGCAAGGGCGACCTGAGCATTGCCACCACCCATACCCAGGCTCGCTACGCGCTGCCGCCCATCATCCAGGGCTTTATCGAGTCCTACCCCGAGGTGTCCCTGCACATGCACCAGGGCACCCCCATGCAGATTTCAGAAATGGCCGCCAATGGCGCGGTGGATTTCGCCATTGCCACCGAGGCCATGGAGTTGTTCAACGACCTGATCATGATGCCGTGCTACAAATGGAACCGCAGCATCATTGTGCCGAAAGATCACCCTTTGGCGCAGAAATCCGAACTGACGTTGCCGGATCTTGCCGAATTTCCGCTGGTCACCTACGTGTTTGGCTTTACCGGCCGTTCGAAGCTGGACGAGGCCTTCCAGGCCCACGGGTTGACCCCGAAAGTGGTGTTTACCGCCGCTGATGCCGATGTGATCAAGACGTATGTGCGGCTGGGTCTTGGGGTTGGCATCATCGCCAGCATGGCGTTCGACGAGCAGAATGACCCCGATCTTGTCTGCCTGGACGCCAGTCAACTCTTCCGTCCGAGCGTGACCCGGATTGGCTTCCGCAAGGGGACGTTCCTGCGCGGTTATATGTACGATTTCATCCAGCGATTTGCTCCGCATCTGACCCGTGAGAGGGTGGATGAAGCGGTGACCCACCAGGGCAGCAGGACGGAGATCGAGGAACTGTTCAACGACATCGATCTGCCGACCTACTGACCTACTGACGGGCCTGGCTGGAAGGTTTATTCGCGGGCGATCAGGTTTCCGGCGTGTAAGCCGCATTCCTTCTGCGTGGCTTCTTCCCACCACCAGCGGCCCTCGCGCTCGTGCTGTCCTGGCAGGATAGGCCGTGTGCAGGGTTCGCAGCCAATGCTGACAAAACCCTTTTCGTGCAGTTTGTTGTAGGGGGCTTCCGTCATACGGATATAGTCCCAGACTTCCTTCGAGCTCCAGTTCGCCAGCGGATTAAACTTCACCAGCGTTTTCTCGTCCGTAGAGAAGGCGTCGTCAATCTGCACCACAGGCACATCATTGCGGGTACCGGGGCTCTGGTCTTTGCGCTGGCCGGTAATCCACGCATCCACGGTGGCCAGTTTCCGCCGCAACGGATTGACCTTGCGGATACCGCAGCATTCGCCATGACCGTCTTCATAGAAACTGAACATGCCCTTGCGGGTGACCAGATCCTGCACTTCGGCAGCATCGGGGAACATCACCTCAATGTTAATGCCATAGTGCTCGCGGACCCGATCAATGAACTGATAGGTTTCCGGGTGAAGGCGCGCCGTATCCAGGGTGAATACCTGAAGGTTGTCGGTCAGCTTATGGGCCAACTCAATCAGTGCGACGTCTTCCGCACCGCTGAAGGAAATGGCAATGTTGTCGTACTTCGCCAGAGCAGCCTTGAGGATAGCCCTGGGGCTCGCGCCTTCAAGCTCGGCCTGTAACTGTGCAATGTCCGTCATTTGAAAGGATCACCTGGAGTGTAAATGTGTGATAAATCTACCATTAACCGGCTGCACTCTGAAGGAATGGGGGAGTATATCGTTATAGCCGCACAGATGTACGATGCATTCCGCCCCGGTTTTTCTTATCATACCGCCTGATTCCAATCCCCGGCGGCATTCGCCAGGCTGACCAGCGTTCAACTATCAGGAGACCATTGTGGAACTCGCGTGCCTTGACCTTGAAGGAGTATTGATCCCGGAAATCTGGATCGCGTTTGCGGAAAAAACCGGCATTGAGGAGCTCAAGGCGACCACCCGCGACATTCCCGATTACGACGTACTGATGCAACAACGCCTGAAACTGCTGGACCAGCACGGATATGGCCTGCCGCAAATCCAGGAAGTGATCGGCGAGCTGGACCCATTGCCTGGCGCCCGGGAATTTCTGGACTGGTTGCGGGAGCGGTTCCAGGTGGTCATTCTCTCCGACACCTTCTACGAGTTCGCCATGCCGCTGATGGCAAAACTGGGCTACCCGGCACTGCTGTGTCACAAGCTGGAAGTGAACGACGAAGGCAGGATCACCGATTACCTACTGAGGCAGCGCGATCCCAAGCGCCAGTCCGTCCGTGCCTTCCAGCTGCTGAACTACCGTGTTATTGCGGCGGGTGATTCCTACAACGACACCACCATGTTGAGCCAGGCGGAAGCGGGCATCCTGTTCCACGCGCCGCAGAACGTGATCGAGGAGTTCCCCCAGTTCCCGGCGGTGCATACCTTTGCAGAGCTTAAGGGTGAGTTTCTGAAGGCCAGCGCTATCCATAATTGATTGCGCGGACCGCAGGCCGGGGCAAGCTCCTTGCTCCGGCTTTCCCGCTTTGCGATTCGCTCTCTACAGAGCTTCCAATACGTTCATCAGCTTCTGAACCTTGTCCACGGATTCCTGGTATTCGTCTTCCGGGTCTGAATCCGCGACAATCCCACACCCCGCCCAGCAGTGAATCTGGCCTTCCGAATCCGTCATCAGGGTGCGGATTGCGATATTGCTCTCCAGCTTATTGGAAAAATCCCAACGGAAGACCGAGCCGCAGTAGGGCCCGCGACGATGTGGTTCTAGGTCGTCGATGATCTCCATCGCCCTGCGTTTGGGCGCGCCCGTGATCGAGCCACCAGGGAAGGCAGAGAGCAGGGCTTTTAACGGTGTGTTCTCTGGTTTCAGCCGGCCTTCCACCGTGCTGACCAGTTGATGGACGTTTTCATAGCTTTCGATACTGAAAAGCTGTGGCACCGAGACGGAAAACGGCTCGCAGAACCGCGACAGGTCGTTGCGAATCAAATCCACGATCATCAGGTTTTCGGCCCGGTCCTTTTCAGCGGCGGCCAGGGATTCAGCAATCCGCTGGTCGTTCTCAGGCGAGTTCAAATCCCGGGGCCGGGTACCCTTGATGGGTTTGCTGATGACCCTGTTGCCATCTTCAATGCTCAGGAACAGTTCTGGTGAAATGCTTAGGACCTGATAGGAACCAGCGTTGATGTACGCAGCGTGGGGGACCGGGACGGCCTGGCATAAAGCCCGGAAGGCTGTGTACGGCTCGCCCTGATAGCCGCCGGTGTACTTGTTGGACAGGTTGACCTGGTAGCAGTCCCCGGCATGGATATAGCTCAGCACCCGGGATACGCCATTGCGGTAGTGTTCGGCGGGCTGGTCGGCTGTAAAACCCTGGCTGATGAGGAAAGGAGCAGGGCGCTCCGGCTTTTCGCCGGTGAGGTTCAACACCCGTTCCCGGGTTCGGTCGTCACATTCGGGGTGAAAATCGAGCCTGGGCAAATTGGCACCCGAAACATCCAGCGTCAGTTGCCAGAGGTAGAGCCCAACATAACCATAATCCCCTGTATTGGCCTCGCCGGCGAATCCGGGCACCGTGTGGTTTCCAGCCTCGTAGAAAAGGGCGCCCATGATGCCGCCTGCCAGTTCTCGGCCCTGTTCTTGGGCCAGTACCGCCCACGCCTGCTCCAGCTCTTCCGTCAGGCATGAAAAGGCGAGTGCATCTTTGGGTATCGGCCAATGCTTTATCGGGAACGCCGTAATGATCCGCCGTTGCCTGCCGGCGTCGGTGTAGTCGATAAACCCATGTTGGCTGCTGATCTGTGAAACGAGGCGTTCTGCCTCTTCCGCACTTAATGTTTTCACGATGTTACATACTTAACAAAATCTTGCATGGGTTCACGGTAGCCTGTGAGGCAAGTCACCTGATTTCGGGCTTGGGAAGGCTTGGGCCGGTGCATTCTAAACAATAATCCTGAGGGCAGTAACCAGTATGAAGACTTGTAACGGCATTGGTAAGCGATTTGTTTTGGCGATTATCGCAGGATTTGCGCTATCCACGGCGGCGTTGGCGCAGGATGCGATTGATCGGGAGGATCATGTGCTGTCCGATGGCAAGCTTGATGACAAGGACCTGGCGGCGGTCGTCGCGGTTGCGCAGCGACATCTTACGGAACTGACGGACTCGGTAGTTAAAAATGCAGGTACAGAGCTTGAGGAAGCCGGCATTTTCCGCCCAATGGCGTTCATGGTGATGAAGTCCGACAAGGTTCAGCAAATGAGGCTGGAGGACAAGGCTGAGGAAGCACCGGGGCAGGTAAAGGTACTGATGTACCGCGCTGGCCTGAAATCCATCGCCCGCCGCGGGGAAATACATGCTTCCGTGATTGCCTACCCAGGTAGTGTAGAAAAAGATGGTGAAACTATCCGTGCTCTGGTTCTTGAGCATGAGCACCGTCTCGGCGTTTCCGGCTTCAAGCTGATTCCTGTCACTCTTGAGAACGGTAAAGCCAACTTTGGAAAGCCGATGTCGCAGGAAAAGCCCTTCCAGATATTTTACGACGACAAGGGTGAGGGCGGTTCTTCAACTAGCTGATATTAAAGAGTATATCGGCCAATTATTACGAACCGAGTTGTTTTGTGACAATTTGTGAATGCATTCACGGAACCGGACTGTAAAACAATCTTAAATGGAGTGGTGAGGTTGAGCCTCACAACAAAGTTAAAACGTTCAACCGGATAACAATAAGTTCAATCAAGGAGAACAATATGAAAGGCCTGAAGAAACTTGCACTGGCAACAGCCGTTGCCGCTGCGCCCTTCGCCGCTCAAGCAGAGCTGCAGGCGATGGACGACAGCATGATGGGTAACGTCACCGGTCAGGCCGGTGTGACCATCGAGCTGGAAACCCAGGTAAGCATCGGTCAGTTCACCTACACGGACGAAGGCACCTTCGCCGTTAAGGACATTGAGCTGGGTGGTGCTGGCGTAACTGGTGTTACCGAATACCAGAATGCAGCTGGGCAAACTGTAGCGGTAAATGGTCTTCTGGATCAGCTGAAAATTGATATCGACATCAATGACGATGGCGATGCTGTTATCGAAGTCGGTACACTTGATGGCAACTCCATTGACTGGGGTATGACTGCTGGCTCCATGGAGCTTGAAGGTAACGGCGGTGAAAACACCGTGCTCGTTTCCAATATGAGTGCGTGGGGTCTCCTTTCGCAGCTCGATATCGTGGTTGATACTGACGACGTAGACAATCAAGCAGGCACAGGTACGCTTAATATCGATGCCGCGTTTACTGTCGAGGATATGAACTTTGATGTTGAGTTTTTGGGGATTGGCGTCAGGGGGATGACCGTCCGTAGTTCTGAGTCCGGTGGTGAAACACTCGGAGCGCAGGGCTTGGCAGCTATCTTTGCTGAAGACCCCACCGCGCCTACTGCTGCGGAGGCCAAGAAGATCGGTCTTGCGCAGGCGGGCTATGCAATCATCGGCCTGGACATCTACAAGGGTGGCGGTCTCGGTGCTTCCACAGCAACAGACGTACTGCGTGTAGATGTTGATGACGTTCTGATGGACATCAACGTTGCCGAAACCGTTATCGGTGGTGCAAACATCGGTACCATCGGTATCGACAACCTGCACATCAGCAACACCAAGCTGGCTGTATACGGAAAATAAGCTGATCGCATAACACCTCTGGTGTGAACGCCCCACCCTGCGGGGCGTTTTTTATGCCGGTCAAAAAAGTACTGGTAAAAAAAGTGGTGACTCGCAAGGAGTCACCACTTCAGATTGCTGACAAACCCTCGCCATCGCGGCGGGGGTTTGGGGTATCGACTTTTCAGAGGCATGCCCCATGCTCAAAGAGCCGTCCCCGCAACAACACGAACTCGAGATGGTCAGTCTCGAATCGCTGGTCCCCGACAGCCACCTACTCCGCAAAATTGATCAGTACATCGATTTCGAATTTATCCGGGTGCGTCACCTGTATTGCTCGAACAATGGCCGGCCGGCACTGGATCCGGTGGTGTTGTTCAAGGTGCTGTTTCTGGGCTATCTGTTCGGCATTCGCAGTGAGCGGCAGCTGGTGCGGGAGATACAGGTCAACGTGGCGTATCGCTGGTTCTTGCGCTTCAACCTGACCGACAAGATTCCGGATGCCTCCACCCTGAGCCAGAACCGCCGGCGGCGGTTCCAGGACAGCTGCATCTATCAGGAGATCTTCGATGAGATCGTGCTTCAGGCGATGGGCTATGACCTGGTGGGTGGCGAAGTGCTTTATACCGACAGCACGCACCTCAAGGCCAATGCCAACAAGAACAAGTACGATCTGAAACAGGCGGAGGAGAAGGTGGCGGCCTACCTGGACGGCCTGGAAGATGCCATCGAAGGCGATCGCAAAGCTCAGGGTAAAAAGCCTTTGAAAACGAAGCTGTCCGAGCAGCCAGCCAAGACCAAAGACACCAAGATCAGCCGTACCGATCCGGACAGTGGCTATATGGTTCGGGAAGGTAAGCCCAAGGGCTTCTTCTACCTGGACCACCGCACCGTTGATGGCCGCAACGCCATCATCACCGACAGCTACGCCACCCCGGCCAACCTGCATGACAGCCGCCCCTATCTTGATCGACTGGATCGTCAATGTGAGCGCTTTGGCTTCGATGTCTGGGGCGCTGGACTGGATGCGGGTTACTACACCGCCGGCATCTGTAAGGGGCTGGAAGACCGGGGCCTCTACGGGGTGATGGGCTACCGGCGACCGAACAAGCCCAAGGGCTACCTCCCAAAACGCGCCTTCACTTACGATCCCGATACCAACAGCTATCGCTGCCCGCAGGGGCAACAACTGATTTACGCCACCACCAACCGATTAGGCTACCGGGAGTACAAATCCAACCCGGCTCACTGCAAAGACTGTCCGCTGCTGAGTCAGTGCACCCGCAGCGCCAACCACGTCAAAGTGCTTACCCGGCATATCTGGCAGGACAGTAAGGATCGAACGGACAGTTACCGGTTAACGCCATGGGGAAAGGCGCTCTACAAACGACGACAGGAAACCGTGGAGCGATCGTTCGCCGATGCCAAGCAATTGCATGGTCATCGTTACGCTCGTTTGCGAGGGCTCTCGAAGGTGCGTGAGCAATGCCTGTTGGCCGCTGCTGCCCAGAATATGAAGAAGATCGCGCAGATCCTGGAGCGTCTTTTAGGGCTCAAATCCCTTGGGATACCTGGCTTGCAGGGCCAAATTCGGAAATGGGCCCGGAAACTGGCTTATCTGGCGTATTGGCAATCCGGTCGGGACTATCGGGCTAGATCCATCGCCAACTGAATTTAAAACGCCCAAACGCAACGAACCCCGGAAAACCGGGGTTCGTCAGCAATCTGAGTGGTGACTCGCAAGGAGTCACCACTTTTTATGTTTCGGACCTGTAGAGATAGTTTTAGCGATCCGGCACCGCTATAGACAGATCAAACCCACCGCCAGGACGGGGTGTTAATGTGATCGGGCCTTCGTTAATGCCATGGGGCACCTGGATCGTATCAATACCCGGCGGGTTGCCAATGGTGAAGTTCAGGTTCTGGCCATCAAACCCGACGCCCAGTTGATCGTTCAGAAAGGTCTGACTGAACGGCTCATCCGGTATCTGGGCCTGCTGCCCGAAGATAATGGGCGGAATGGTGGGGGTGAACTCCGCAGGCGGCTGCGCTCGGGCAAGTTCTTCTTGTGGCAACAGCAAGGCACGACGGAGGAATTCCTCCTCCGCGCTCTCGAGGGCGCCTTTCTTGCCTTCCCGTTCGAAGCGCTCAAGGGCTTCGCGATAGGCTTCCTCTTCCGCTTCCGTTAGCACCGGTTCACCCGGCGAAATGGTCAGGGAGCGGATGATCCGCTGCCGATCCGCGTCGGTTTTACGCCGCTCCTTGGGAACCACGATGACAGCGGAATCCTTTACATAGGTTTCTACCATCTCATCGGAGGTCAGGGCCTGTACCCCAGCCATTAGCGGGGACGTAAATGAAGCAGCCAGGCTGGCGGTACCAGCCAGAGCAATGTACAGGGGTGTTCGGCGGGTCATGACGTAGCCTCTTGCCGTGTCCAAACGCGAAATGGAGGCGCTTCCGACACTGAACTGCTGTCAGTAGGCTCCTTACTGGCAGTATTCTGCGCAAAGAACCGGATTTCAAGGTGATTGTGTGGCGTTTGTGATCAGAATCGGACTATTGTCAGTATTCTTCTGTAAATCCAGACAAACGTGTTTATATAAAGGGCATGATTCATTCAGGTTTATAACAGGGCGCTTATGTTCAAGGCATTTCGTTCGCGAGTACAGCGCTGGGTCAACCAGCGGATTCCGCGAGCCGATCAGCGGGTATTCGGGCAGCGTAATATTTTTATCCTGCCCACGGGCGCCGGTATGGTGTTTGCCGTTTTGCTGCTGATCATGCTGATAACCGGCATAAACTACCAGAACAGCCTGATTTACCTGCTCACATTCCTACTGGGTGCAGTGGTTGTTGCGGCCATGCATCAGACCCACCGCAACCTATCGGGGATGGAACTGACACTGATTCAGGCCGGTGATGGCTTTGCTGGCGATACGATACCCTTCCGTTTGCGGGCTGTGTCGCCCCGTCATGACTCGCTGGCGATATCCCTGTTCTGCGATGACAGTCAGCTCGAAAATCAACACGTGCCAGCCGGGCAGCAGCAGGACATGACCCTGGCGATACCGTCCTATCAACGTGGCTACCTGCAGCCGGAACGTATCCGTGTGGAAACCCGCTTTCCTTTTGGCCTTTTCAAGGCCTGGTCCTGGCTGCGCCCGGTCACGTCCGGCATTGTCTACCCAAACCCTCTGGCCGCCCCGGATGTGGCCAGCACGGTTCAGGATGGGGAGGAACAATCGAAAGCCCGCTCCACGGATGGCAACGACCATGCGGACATTCGGCCCTGGCGGGAGGGGGACCTGAGCCAGAGGGTTCAGTGGAAACGATACGCCCGTACCGGTGAAATGGTGATTACCGATTGGGAAGGTGAACAGGGCAGCCCCCACTGGCTTGATTACGACGCTTTCGGGGGCGTGGACCGTGAGCTGCGCCTGGGCTACCTGGCCCATCAGGTGATGGAACGGGCCCGCAACAACAGCCGTTTCGGGTTGAATCTGCCGGGGCAGGTGATTGAACCGGACACCGGCGCCGCTCACGCCAACCGGTGCCTTAAGGCGCTGGCTATCTTTGGCCTTGAACAACCCCGGGAGGGAGGGCCCTTACCCCATGGTACCCGTTCTGATGAGGTGGGGAATCGGTCCTCCAAGTCGACGGTTATTGGGGAGGGACGGGCATGATTCGCAGGTTCCTGAGTAACTCCCCGAGTTCACGCTCCTTACAGACTGCGGAATTGGTATCGGGCCGCGCGTTGATATGGCTGATCGCAGGGTTTGGGTTGTTACTGATTCCCCAGTGGGACCGATTGCCGATCTGGCTGGTGGCCAGTTGCGCTGTACTTGCTGGCTGGCGCTGGCTGGCGCAATCCGGGCGGGTCAGGTTACCGGGAAGGTGGATGCGTACCGGGATCATGCTGGTACTGGTGGCTGTTTATATTGCGACGGTGCAGGGGCGCTTCACGGTTGATACCGCCGCGTCGTTTTTTGTGCTGGCGGTGGGACTTAAGTGGCTTGAAACCCGATCGACTCGGGATTTCTATGTGCTGTTTTTTATTCTGGTGTACCTGGCAACCGTGAATTTTCTGTTTCATCAGGAAATTCACTGGAGTGTCATTAATATTACCGGCGTTGCTTTGTTATTGGTTGGGCTGCAGGTGGTCAATGCGCCCGAAATCCCCGGTGCCATAAAAAAGGGATGGCGGCGCTTGGGGCTGATGCTGGTTAAGACCTTGCCGATTGTAGTACTCCTGTTCGTTTTCTTCCCGCGCATGGCACCGCTCTGGAGTGTGCCGCTGGTCTCAGGGGAAGCTCGAACCGGTATCAGCGACACCATGACTCCCGGCGATATTTCCAGCCTCGCCCAGAGCAGTGAGCGAGCCTTTCGCGTCACTTTTGGTGGCGAATTGCCGGCTTACCGGGATCGTTACTGGCGTGGGCTTATCCTGGATCGCCTGGACGGTGATACCTGGCAACAGGGATTTGCAAAGCCGTTTCGTCGCCCGGGACGGGTTGCCGTGGACGGCGGCGTGGGGCCACTGGAGTCCAACCAGTACGACGTGTTGATGGAGCCGACGGACCAGACCTGGGCCTTCGCTCTGGAAGACTCCTTAGCGGTTTCCAACAACGTCAAGTCGACGGACGAGGGCCTGTTCCGGTTTGACCGGCCGGCTGACAGCGCGGTTCGTTATCGGATGGAACTGGTCAGGAACCAACCAACGGAGGGCGCCAACGAGGAGCCCGGTAACCTTCAGCGCTATCTGCAATTACCGCAAAGCGGCAACCCGAGGGCAAGGGTGTTTGGGCAGCAACTGGCAGATCAACATGACAACAACCCTCAGGCAGTGGTGCAACAGCTTCTGACCCGCTTTCGGGAGCAGCCCTATTTTTATACCTTGCGTCCACCCGCCATGCCCGTGGACGGCATCGACAGCCTGTTGTTCGATGAAAAGAGGGGATTTTGTGCCCATTACGCGGGCGCCACCACGTTTGTGTTGCGAGCGGCAGGCATTCCGGCGCGCGTTGTGGTCGGGTATCAAGGCGGAGAACCTGGAGCCGATGCTGAATACCTGATTGTGCGG
>CAJXOQ010000095.1 GCA_913057975.1 uncultured Marinobacter sp. | reverse complement strand
ACCTCTCTATTCGTCGGCAGCGTCAGATGTGTATAAGAGACAGGGTCCAGGAAGTGCTGGGGGGTGTAGCGTTTCAGGGCGGAGATGCAGTAGTGGGGATTGTCCGAGAGGAAGTTGGCCGGCGTGCTGTTGAGGTTGGTGAAGTTGCAGCGGCCACCGCCGGACATGAGGATCTTCTTGCCGGGTTTGTTGGCGTGGTCGATCAACAGCACGCTGCGGCCACGATAGCCTGCGGTTAGAGCGCACATCAGGCCTGCGGCGCCGGCGCCTATGATGATGACGTCGTAGTTCTGGGTTGTCATGATTTGAAGTTACAGTGTTGGCTCTGGGAGTTCCGGCGCAGTATACATTTTTGCGAAGACGTTAGGGCAGTTGCACGGAACCTTCCATATAGAATGCTGCCTCGCCCGCAATGGCGACCCGGTCTCCCTTCAGTTCACACCGCAGAACGCCGCCTCTCGCGGACACCTGGCGTGCCAACAAGTGATCCTTGCCGAGCTTCTCGGCCCAGTAGGGCACCAGAATACTGTGGATTGAGCCGGTGACCGGGTCTTCATCAATACCGCCGCCGGGGGCGAAGTAACGGCTGACGAAGTCGCAGTCATTGCCAGGCGCAGTGATGATGACGCCAAGATTACCAAGTTCCTTGAGCTTGCGGATGTCCGGCTGCGCGGTTTTTACCGCCGCTTCGTCTCCGAGGACGATGAGATAGTTGGTGTCTTTGGGGACGAAAAACGACGTGTTCGGGCAGTCTTCCAGAGCTTCCAGGATCAGATCGGGCGTTGAGCATTCCTCAAAGGCAAGATTCGGAAAGTCCAGTTCGAGCCAGCCGTCGTCGGCCTGTTTCACTCCCAGGGGGCCGCTTTTGGACTGGAATCGGATTTGCTCCTTTTTCCAGCCCAGCTTGTTGAAGAGGACCCAGGCGCTGGCAAGGGTGGCGTGGCCGCAGAGAGGCACTTCTATGTCGGGCGTGAACCAGCGTATGTGAAAGTCTTCTTCTGCGTTATCAGGAAGGGGGACCAGAAAGGCCGTTTCCGAGAGATGATTTTCCAGCGCCATTTTTTGCATGGTGTCGTCCGGCAGCCATTCTTCAAGTGGCATGACGGCAGCGGGGTTTCCGCCGAAAACCTGGCTGGCGAACGCGTCGACCTGATATATCGGTAGTGTTTTCATTCCCTTTCCTTTCGCGAGATTCGATGAATGATAGCCAGAGTCACCATTCTCCGTTTATACAGACAACCATAACAGATTCAGATATTGTGATTTTGGACCGGTACAGACTTTTTTGTTCGACATCTGTGCTGGTGAGAATCTGTTTGATCTGTACTGCAGCCATTCTGGATTGATCTGGCAAGATGAACTTATGGGCATTCTCTATAATCAGGTAGCAGACCAGTTACACGCCTTGATTCGCGATGGGGTTTATCGCGAAGGCGAGCGGTTGCCTGGTGTTCGGGCGCTCAGCCGCCAGTTTGGCGTAAGCGTTTCAACGGTGCTGCAGGCACACCAGACGCTGGAGGCGCGAGGTTACCTGGAAGCACGGGAGCGCAGTGGCTATTTTGTGCATCTGCCCAGGCGGGATACGCCGGAGCCGGTGATGCAGAAGCACAAGGCCAAGCCGGTTCCGGTGAGTGCCCGTGATATGGCGCTTGATCTTTGCGCAGATGAGCAGAAGGTGATGGTGCCGCTGGCGGCTGCGATACCCCACCCGGATTTCCTGCCGGTGCGCCAGATTCAGCACGCCACGCTCTGGGCGGCTCGTCGTGGACTGGAAACGCTGGACTACGCTTTTCCTGGAAAGATCGAGTACCGCCGTCAGATTGCCCAGAGAATGGCTGCACTGGGCATCATCGCAACACCCGGGGATATCCTGGCCACCAATGGTGCACAGGAGGCTATCATCCTGGCCCTTCAGGCCGTGACTAAACCCGGGGATATCGTGGTTGTTGAGTCGCCTTCGTTTCCGGGCATCCTCCAGGCGCTGGACGTGGTCGGGCTTCGGGTCATTGAAGTGCCAACACACCCTTCGGAAGGGCTGAGCCTGGAGGGGTTGGAGCTGGCGCTGGAACAGTGGCCGGTGAAAGCATGCGTGGTGGTCCCTAATCACAGCAATCCCATGGGCGCGACGATGTCTGATCTTCGCAAGCAGCAGATGGTAAGGATGCTGGAGGCGGCAGGCGTTCCGTTGATTGAGGACGATATCTACGGCGATCTGTATTACGGCACCCATCGACCCAGACCGGCAAAAGTCTTTGACCGCACCGGCAATGTTATCTATTGCAACTCCTTCTCCAAGACCATTTCTCCGGGTTTACGGCTGGGATGGATGATGCCCGGAAAATATCTGGCCGAGGCTAGCCAACAGAAGTATTTCAGCAACCTGGGCACCGCGAGCGTGCCGCAGCTTGCCGTGGCGCATTTCCTGGAGCAGGGCGGTTATGATCGTTACCTTCGTTCTGCCCGGCAACGCTATCGCGAGGCGACGGACCGTATGCGTGCGGCAGTAGGGCGCTCGTTTCCCGAAGGTACGGCCGTCAGCCGTCCCCAGGGTGGTTTCGTACTGTGGGTTCAGCTTCCTGGCACAGTGTCCGGTACAGAGGTGTTTCGCCGGGCGCGGGAGGAGAATATCAACGTGGCCCCGGGCCTGATGTTCTCCACCACCGACAAGTACGAAAACTGCCTGCGACTGAACGGTGCCAACCCCTGGAGCGAGCGGGTTGAGCAGGCGATTGCGCGCCTTGGTGCCATTGCAACGGCTGTGGCGGCTGAGTCCCGGTCCTGACTCGGGACTATTTATTGCGCAGGTTCATCGGATCCAGCAGGCCGATGGCAACCGCAATGCCCGTAACGTCCGGCACGCGCTCGACGCCCAGCCGTTTCATTACGCGCGCCCTGTACAAGTCAATTGTCTTCACACCGATGTCCAGTTGTTCCGCTATTTCCCTGCTGGTGTATCCTTGTGCCAATGGCATGAATACATCCCGTTCCCGACGTGTGAGAGAAGCGACCAGCGTGTCAGTATGCTGGTCTCCACGTTGTTGGCTATTGGCTTTCTGATGTTCCTGAAGTGCCTGCTGGACGCTATCCAGAAGAAGCTGTTCGTTGAATGGCTTCTCAATGAAATCAAACGCCCCGGATTTGAAGGCGCGGACCACGATGGGGACATCCGCGTGACCAGAGAGAAAGATGATGGGAAGTTGCGAGCCCCGTTTCTGAAGCTCTTCCTGAACGTTCAGGCCGCCCAGGCCAGGCATCCGTATGTCGAGGACTACGCAGCCGGTATGCTCCGGATTAACGGCGTTCAGAAATTGCCTTCCATCTGTATAAGGCTGCACATGTAGGCCAACGGACTCCAGCAGCCACTGGGTGGACTCCAGCATGCCAGCATCATCGTCTACAACATAAACGGTATGGGCTGAATCACTCATCCTGATCTGTCTCCCAGGGGTTGCCGGATTCATTCTTCTTGCGGTGGGGGGGAGGGAAGCGGCATATCAGTGTCAGGCCGCCACCTTCGGCCGGTTGTGCGTCCAGAAAGCCGCCATATCCCTCAATAATGGAGCGGCTCATGGAAAGCCCAAGGCCAAGTCCCTGAGGTTTGCTGGTATAGAAGGGCGTGAACATGTGTCGCATGCCTTCCTCGTCAAGGCCCGATCCGTGGTCAGTCACCTTGATCAGGGTATCCTGCGTCGGTGTTACGCAGGTTTCAATCTTAATGTGGGATGGGGCGCTGTTATCCTGCCGGGCTTCGGTATTGGCGTCGATACCATTGCGAATCAGGTTGATAAACACCTGCTCGAGTAAGACCGGGTCGGCAATAAGTACAGGGTTGAGCGGCGTCAGGTTCTCCTGGATGACAACATTATGTTTGTCTGCATCCCATTGGCACAGTCGCTTGACGTTGGTTACCGCGTCATTAATGTTAACTGGCGCGGTGCGTTGCTGCCCCTTGCGTAGAAAGGCCCGCAGTCGCTTGATGACTTCCGAGGCACGGTTGGCATGATGGGTGATTCGGTGCAGACCATCGTCCACCCGCTCAAGGCATTCCGGGTTCTCCTGGGCCAGTTTCAGATAGCGCTGGCTTGCACTGGCAAAGTTAACGATAGACGCCAGTGGCTGGTTCATCTCGTGGGCGATACTGGATGCCAGTTCGCCCAGTGTCGCTAGGCGGGCAGTATGGGCGAGTTCTTCCGCCAGGCGGCGGTTGTTTTCTTCGGACTTTACCCTTGCGGTAATGTCTCGCGAGACGCTGACGACCTCGATCACTGCTCCGGTGTAGGTTTCCCTGATTGCCCGGCTGGCAATTTCAAACCATCGCCTGCTGCCGTCCCGGTGGGTGATTTCAATGGTCATGATGGCGTAGCCTTCGTCCCGAAGCCGGTTACGGGCTTCTTCCACTTCGGTGCTGAAGGCATTGCTTCTGAATACCTCTTCAAGAGGTTTTCCCCTCAGCTCCTCAGGCCAGTACCCCAAAAGCCTCCAGGATGCCGGCGTGGCATCAATGAACCTGCCATCCGGTGCATGTCGGGAAATAAGGTCTGTGGTGTTTTCGGTAATCAATCGGTAAAGCCGGCTGGATCGGGTTGCCTTGTCCAGTTTCCGGATGTTGTCGGTGACATCCCGCCCCCGTGCCAGAACTTGGCGAGAGTCCTGGTCGGGAATGAAAGTCCATGACAGGGTGGCCGAATGCTGACGACTCTCCACGCCTTCAATAGCACGCCCCTGGGTAAGGCAGGCATTGATCAGAGCTGAGAAATTGACTGGTAGCAGTCTGATCGGGTTGTCGGTTCCGGTCTCCGCACACAGATCTTTCGCTGCCTGATTCAAGCCTAGCAGCTGGCCGTCGGAATCGAGTATAAGCCCTGCTTCAGGGTCGGAACTTGGGAGTTGAAAGGTTGTGATAGTGCTTCCCTGGTTACTTTTCATTGTTATATGGTAAATATACTATAATACATTGGTGTAATTTCTAGTATCGTTGCTATAAAATAGTATTCCGATACCAGAGATTGTAGCCCTTTCAATGGATTTCTTTAATACACCATAAGAATAATGACGCTTACAGGACCATAACAATGACATCGATTTTTGATCAGGGCCTCGAACCCGTCGGCGCCAATTACTCTGTCCTCTCCCCCATCGACTTTATTGAGCGCACCGCCAGTGTGTATCCGGACTATCCGGCAATCATACATGGGGCCATTCGCTATACCTGGGGACAGACCTATGAGCGGTGTCGCCGGCTGGCCTCTGCGCTTTCCAGCAGGGGCATCGGTCGTGGCGATACGGTGGCTGCGGTGCTTCCAAACATCCCGGCAATGGTGGAGTGTCACTTCGGTGTGCCGATGATCGGAGCAGTGCTCAACACCCTGAATGTGCGGCTGGATGCAGAAGCCATCGCTTTCATGCTGGAGCACGCTGAAGCCAAAGTGGTGGTGGCAGACCGGGAATTTGGCGGTGTTGTTCGAGATGCCATCAGTCGCCTGGATTCAAAGCCCCTGATCATTGATGTTGATGACCCTGAATACGGTGAAGGAATCCCGGTGAGTGACCTCGACTACGAAGCTTTCCTTCAGGAGGGTGATCCGGGGTTTCAGTGGAGCCTGCCGGAAAACGAATGGGACGCGATTTCCCTGAACTATACCTCGGGCACCACGGGCAACCCGAAAGGAGTGGTTTACCATCACCGTGGTGCCTACATGAACAGCCTGGGCAATCAGGCCGTGTGGTCAATGGGGCAACACCCTGTCTATCTGTGGACTCTTCCCATGTTCCACTGCAATGGCTGGTGTTTCCCGTGGACGGTTACAGCGCTGGCGGGTACCCATGTATGCCTGCGTCGGGTAGACCCGGAGAAAATCCTTCAATTGGTTCGTGATCATCAGGTGACCCACATGTGTGGCGCCCCCATCGTTCTCAATGCCCTGCTGAACGTGCCGGACTCCGCTAAAGCGGGCATTGACCACGAGGTGAAAGCGATGACTGCCGGTGCGGCTCCTCCTGCGCAGGTGATTGGGGCGATTGAGGAAATGGGCATTGCGATTACGCATGTGTACGGCCTCACTGAAGTGTATGGACCGGTGACTGTGTGTGCGTGGAAGTCTGAGTGGGATGAGAAAACGCTGGATGAGCGGGCCACGATCAAGGCGCGCCAGGGTGTGCGCTATCACACTCTGGCGGGCACGATGGTGGGCGATCCCAACACTATGGAGCCGGCGCCCAAGGACGGCAAAACCATTGGCGAGATATTCTTGCGTGGTAACACCGTGATGAAGGGCTACCTGAAGAATCCCAAGGCCACTGAAGAAGCCTTCAGCGGTGGTTGGTTCCACACGGGTGACCTCGCGGTATGGCACGAGGATGGCTACATGGAAATCAAGGATCGCCTGAAGGACATCATTATTTCCGGGGGCGAGAATATTTCCACCATTGAGGTCGAGGACACGCTGTACCGCCACCCAGCGGTGCTCGAAGCGGCTGTCGTCGCGCGCCCGGATGACAAATGGGGCGAAACCCCCTGCGCGTTTATCACCCTGAAGCCGGAAGCCAATGACGTGAGCGAAGAAGACCTCATCGGTTTCTGTCGTGACCGGCTCGCTCGTTTCAAGGTGCCCAAGACGGTCGTGTTCACAGACTTGCCAAAAACCTCGACCGGCAAAATTCAGAAGTTCGTGCTGCGCGACCAGGCAAAAGCGCTTGGTTGATCTGACTCTCCCATAGCCCGAACCCCGGGCCAGGAAACCTTCAACACAAAAACAACATCAGGTGCGGGTGATTCCGCACCAGGAGACGACTATATGCAACTTTACCACCGTAAGAACGGGGAAGAGCAGCCGTACTGGCCGGCCGGCCCCTTCAAGATCCGACTGCCGTTTGTCCATTACCGTTGGGAATTCGCGGAAATGGTCCAGGGCCTGATCATGTTCGTGGTCAGTCTCGCGATGATTCCGCTCCTGGAGAAATACCTGGGAGTGCCCTACGATGTTGCGCTTGCCTATGTAGTCATCTGTGGCATCGGTTTCATGCTGCCAGCGTTGTTAGGTGTCCCGCTGGTGCCAGGGTGGATCACGCCGGGTATCCCCGTCGTACTGCTGTTTCTGGGCGATTACGAACCTGGTCCTGAAGCGATTCAGGCACTGTTTGCGCTGCAGTTCCTGGTATTTGTTATTTTCCTTGTCCTGGGGATCACCAGGCTGGGTAGCAAGCTCGTGGAGCTGATTCCCCGTTCCATGAAGGGCGGCATTATCATCGGTGCCGGTATCGCCGCATTGATGGGCGAGATCGAAGCAGGTGGGCGACTGGCTGAAACCCCCATTTCCCTGATTGTGGGCGGACTGGTCTGTCTGTATCTGATGTTTTCTTTATCTTTCAAAGGGTTCGTCGACACCAGCAACATTGCCCGCAAGATTGCGAACTACGGAATGGTCCCGGGAATGGTAGTCGCCATCCTGGTGGGTTTTGCCACCGGTGAGTATGCCGTTCCAGACGTGGAGTGGGGCATTACCAAACCGGCGTTTGATGAACTGTGGAACTATCTGCCGTTTGCCGTTGGGTTTCCCGATGCGGAAGTGTTCATGTACGCCATTCCGACTGCGGTGATCGCCTATGTCATTGCCTTTGGCGACGTCGTAGTTGGGCAGTCGTTGATGAACCGGGTGGATCACCTGCGAAAGGATGAGGACATTGATAACAGCATTGATCGTGTACATCTGGTGACGGCTATCCGCAACGGCGGACACGCTTTCTTTGCGCCATACCCCGGTCTTGCCGGCCCTATCTGGACGGCGGTTACCGCTACCATGGCTGAGCGTTATAAATATGGCCGTAACGCCATGGATTCCATCTACAGCGGTGGTGGTACGTTCTGGGTTACCGGTTTCATTGCCTTGTTTGTACTGCCGTTGGTGAGCTTCTTCCAGCCGGTATTGCCGATTGCCTTGTCGTTGACTCTGCTTCTGACTGGCTACATCTGCCTGATGGTAGGGCTTGAGCAATTAGAGAACAACACTGAACGTGGCATCGCCGGTACCATGGGGGTGGTTCTGGCAGTCTATGGAGCGGGTTGGGGGTTGGCCACCGGTGCCGTGCTGTATTTTCTTATCGAGCGCACAAAACTGCTTGGATTTACCGCCGATCCGGAAGCGCCGGGTGTTAAGGCAGCGGAAGAACATTAAGCCACCAGCGTCTGATCTGTTTGAACGCACGTTACCTTTATGTGTCCTTGGAGGCATCGGCTTGGCCATGCCTCCTTTTTTTGTTCTGACAAATTGTCATATTGTGACAACTTGTCCGCTTTTTTGAATTGCCACCTTCCTTCTGCGTTGAATTCGGGTCTAAACTGAAGCCTCTGATCAATTTTCGTACGCGACGTTGCCGCTGTACGGTGAATGCCGCTCCATAACCACAATAAACCGGAGGCAGTCATGACCATCAGTTCCACGCCCGAAGGCGTTTCGGTTGCACCCCGACACATGCACTTCGATATTGCCGACGACCTCAAAACCCTGTGGCACGGCAACGACACCTTCCGCACGGCATTCTTTAACGCGCTTTCGCTCCAGTTTCCCGATGGTGAACAGCAGTTTATCAATGCGGTTCGGCTCTACCGGGATAAGGTGGACGATCCCAAACTGAAGGAAGAGATTCGCGGGTTCATTGGCCAGGAAGCGCTGCATAGCCGGGAGCACAAGCATTACAACGAAGCGTTGAAGGCTCGCGGGTACAACATTGATGCCATTGATGAGCGATTCCGCAGGCACATGGCGTGGGTGGGCAATCTGCCGCCCAGTCGCCAACTGGCCGGAACCTGCGGCGCCGAGCATTACACAGCGGTTCTGGCGAATGCCATTCTCCGTCATCCGGAATGGATGGACGGAGCCACACCGGGCATGGAAAAGCTGTGGCGCTGGCACGCCATTGAGGAGACCGAACACAAGTCGGTGGCCTTTGATGTTTATCGACACTGCGTTGGCAATGAGCGCGTTCGCCGGATCGTATTCCTGTTTGTGACGTGGAATTTCTTCAAGTACACCTTCCTGAACACCTGCAGTCTGCTAAAAACCGACGGCAAGTTGTGGAACCTGGGTACCTGGATCGGCGGCATTAACTTTCTATGGGGTAAACCGGGTGTGTTGCGCAAGTGCATGCCGGACTTCCTGGCCTATTTCCGCAAGGGGTTTCATCCGTGGCAACAGGATAACCGTGAACTGATCGAGAAAAACCTCAACGAACTCGAACTGAAGCCATCAGCTCGCTAGCAGGGTGCTGAAATGTTGATCGCTTTGTGTAAGACTGGGTGCTGAAAAAATAATGAGAATAAAATGAAGGGAAGCAACCGGCTGAAATAGCTTCCCATAGCTGGAGGCCCCATGCGCGTTGGTCTTATCGTTGATTCTGCATGCGATCTGCCCTATGAGTTCAGTCGCAAGCACAATCTGTTTGTCCTGCCGGTCACTGCTGTTATCGACGGCCAGACCTACATCGACGAGCACGAGCCGGTCAGGACCCAGGAGTTCTACCAGAGCGGCCTGTTGCAGAAGGGCCACCACGCCGAAACACACGCCTTCTCCGCCGAACAGATCCACGACCTGTTCATGGAAAAAATTGTCACGGAATTTGACGTCGCCATCTGCGAGACGGTCACCCGTTCCCGCAGCCTGATTTTCCAGAACGCTACGGAAGCTATGAACAGTGTGATGGGGCACTATCATGAGGCCCGTCACGCCGCCGGGCGTGAGGGCAAGTTCTCCATGCGGGTGATTGATAGCAAGCAGATCTTTGCCGGCCAGGGGCTGCTGGCGGCTCACACCCTTCGCCTGATTGAGCAAAAGCTATCGAAAAACGCCTTACGCAATGAAGTCGACACGTTTACCGACAAAATCTATACCTGCGTAATTCCCCGCGATCTGCACTACATTCGCGAGCGTGCACGGCGGCGCGGTGACAAAAGCGTGTCGGCCCTGGTGGCGTTTCTCGGCAAGGCACTGAACATCACCCCGGTCATTTTTGGTCAGGGCGCTGAAGGGCAACCCGTCGCCAAAACCCGAAGTTTCGACGTGGCAGTGGAGAAAGTGATGAATTACGCCACCGCGAGGGTCGAGGCAGGCCTGTTGACGCCCTATGTCAGCCTTTCCTGCGGCCTGACCTGGACTGACATTGAGGACCTTCCGGGGTTGAACCGCCTGCGTGATGCCTGTGAAAAAAACGGTGTTGAGCTGTTACTCTCCCAGATGGGGATTACCAGCAGCATATACATTGGCCCCGGTAGCCTGTGCCTGGCGCTTGCCGCAGAACCCCACGAATTCAGCGATTTCCAGTAGCCGGGACTATCGGGCGCCCAGGCACCACCTCCCGTTTCTTGGCCCACTCGCACACAAAAGGCTGTATCTTCGGCAAACGCAGCCGGTCGGGCTTCGTGTTAGCCTCATGTCGTTCTCAATTCAGAAGCCCACTTCCAGACTGCACCGGACCCCGATTATGACCAAAGGTAAAACGGATCTCGCCAATGCGTTGTTCGAGCAACACGTAAAACACGAACTGGCTTCCCTGAAAGGGGCCAAGTTGCGGCGTTTTCTCGAAACCGAAGTGGATGAACTGTTTGACTATGCCGGGGCCATCACCTTGAACCGGCTGACCTCGGCGGAACAGGTTATGGGCGTGATCCAGCGTATTGTGATCGACATGGAACTGGATGCCGGCATCCCGGAACTGGCAGCGGAGATGGCCACGGAAGTGCTGAATGCCCCGGTTCAGAAAACCTCGCGGCTGCGGGATATTATCACCCGGGAGCAGGCCACCGGGTTCCTGGAAGAAGCCCTTGAGCTTCGGCATCAGCGGGAGCGGGTGATCAGCGAGATCATGGCTCACCCGGTCTATCAGGAGCTGGTATCCAATGTGGTGTATCAGGGCGTGGTGAACTACCTCTACGAGGACAACCTGATTACCAAGAGTGTTCCCGGTGTCGGCTCGATGATGAAGTTTGGCAAGCGCATGGCCAACAGAGCGGTTCCGGGACTGGATGAAACCTTTGAGCGCCGTTTCAAGGCCTGGCTGTCCGACAGCCTGCCGGGGCTGATCAGTCGGAGTGAACAGTTCCTGAACAATGCTCTGACCGATGAGGAGCTGCGCGACAGCGTGATGGCTGTGTGGGTTTCGCTGGAAGACCGCACTATTGAAGAGCTGCACGAAGGGTTAGGGGATGTGCAGCTCCAGGAGTTTGTGGTGTTGGGGTACGAGTTCTGGCTGCAGTTTCGCCAGACGGCGTATTTCGAGGGTTGCGCCAGGGCGGTGGTGGAGCACCTGTTCACCCTGTATGGCGAAAAACCGGTGATTGAGCTATTGGGCGCGGTTGGGGTCGACCGCGATGTGGTCATGGCGGAGGTGGATGCCTACGCACTTCCTGTGATAGACGTGCTGCGGGAGGAGGGGTATCTTGAAGCCCTGATCCGTCGTCGTCTTGCGCCGTTCTACAAGTCGGCCGCGGCGAAAAAGATTCTGCAGCAGGAGAGCTGAGCACTCCTGCGTTGGTGTGGGGTGTTTGGCAATGCTGGTACCAAATGAGCTGTTCTGGGCCTATCTGGTGGCCATCTCGCTACTGACTGTCACGCCCGGGGTGGATACCTTGCTGGTAATGCGGAACGCCGGGCGGGGTGGGCTGAAGCATGGTTTGCGGGATGGCTGTGTAACCAGCGTGGGCATCTGCTGCGGGCTATTTATCCATGCCACTCTGTCGGCTTTGGGTATTTCAATGCTGCTGGTGGAGACGGCCTGGGCGTTTACCGTGGTCAAATGGGCAGGTGCCTGCTACCTGATCTGGCTGGGACTGAGCTCGCTGCGTCAGGCCATGGCCCGCGTCCCCGCAAAATCCGATGGGCCATCGATATCGAGCGCTGAGCCCCCATTGATGAAGCCGGTATCAACGTGGGTGGCGTTTCGCGAAGGCCTGCTGTCGAACGTGCTGAATCCGAAAACGGCGCTGTTCTATATGGCGTTGCTTCCTCAGTTTATCGATCCCGCCGGCAACGCATTCCAGCAATCGCTGTTTCTTGCGGCGGTTCACTTTGTGCTGGCGATGGCCTGGCAATGTGGGCTGGCGCTGGTGGTGGTCAAATCCCGCAGACTTGGCGTGGGGCAGGGTGTAAAGCGCATGCTGAACGCGCTGACCGGAGGCTTCTTCGTCGCTATCGGAGCAAAACTGGCGACGCAGTGAAGTGGTGATGCATGAAAAAGGGGAGCCGAGGCTCCCCTTTTTTGATCGCAATGCGCTGAAAGCTGCTATTACTTTTCGAGGTACTGCAGCTTGTCCGGCTTGCCGTCCCACTCTTCGGCTTCAGGCAGCGGGTCTTTCTTTTCGGTGATGTTGGGCCACTTGCCAGCCAGGTCGGCGTTGAGCTCCACAAACTGGGCCTGATCCGCAGGCAGCTCGTCTTCCGAGAAAATGGCCTCAGCAGGGCACTCCGGCTCACACAGGGCGCAATCGATGCACTCATCCGGATCGATTACCAGAAAGTTCGGGCCTTCGTAGAAGCAGTCAACCGGGCATACTTCCACGCAGTCCGTGTATTTGCACTTGATGCAGTTATCAGTAACGACAAACGTCATAGTCAGTTTCCTGGTCCAGTAGTCAATCTCATCAGTGTAATAATAATTGCGCGATATTGTATTGAGCGGCCTGCCCTGTCGCAAGCGCTGAGGCGCACTATCGTTATTACACAGATCAATTCTGCCGCTGAGTTCCGCTATTTCCCCAGCAGTTCTTTCAATTCGTACAGTCGGTTAAGGGCATCCCTCGGAGTCAGTCCGTCCACATCCAGGTCGGCAAGGCATTCTTCCACTTTGCTGGGCTCCAGGCTGGCGAACATGTCTGCTTGCATAACCGGCTCGCTAACACGGGCGGAGCGCGGCTGCTTTTCAGGTTCAGCCGGCGCCAGGGCGGTATGACCGGCTGCTGGCCTGGCTGGTGCCGCACCGCCTTCAAGGTGGGAAAGCTGCTCCTTGGCGTTGCGAATCACGTCCTGAGGTACGCCTGCCAGTTTTGCGACCTGCAAACCATAGCTCTGGCTGGCTGGGCCGTCATGAACATTGTGCAGGAACACGATGGTGTCGTCGTGTTCCGTGGCGGTCAGGTGGACGTTAACAGCGTGCTCAAGATCGTCGGCCAGTTGCGTGAGCTCGAAATAGTGGGTGGCAAACAGGGTGTAGCAGCGAATGTGTTTGGCCAGGTGTTCCGCTGTCGCCCAGGCCAGGGACAGGCCATCAAAGGTGCTGGTGCCGCGCCCCACCTCGTCCATCAGCACCAGGCTGTATTCCGTGGCGTTGTGGAGGATGTTGGCGGTCTCAGTCATTTCCACCATGAAGGTTGAGCGGCCGCCGGCGATGTCGTCTGACGACCCCATGCGGGTGAAAATACGATCCAGTGGCCCGATGACCACACGGTTGGCGGGCACATAGCTGCCGGTGTAAGCCAGCAGGGCTATCAGTGCTGCCTGCCGCATGTAGGTGGACTTACCGCCCATGTTGGGACCGGTGATCACCAGCATGCGCCGTTGCTGGTCCATCAGCAGATCATTGGGCACGTAGGGATCGCTCAGCAGCTGTTCCACTACCGGGTGGCGGCCTTCTTCGATATCGAAGCCGGGCGTGTCGCTGAATTCCGGGGCATTGAAGCGCAGGCTGGTGGCCCGCTCGGCAAAGTTGCTGAGCACATCCAGCTCTGCCAGGGCCTGGGCAGCGTCCTGCAGGGGTGCCAGTTCTGCGGCGACGGTTTCCAGCACCTCGTCGTACAGGGCTTTCTCCCGTGCCAGTGAGCGGCTCTTGGCACTCAGGGCCTTGTCTTCGAATTCTTTCAGTTCCGGTGTGATAAAGCGTTCGGCGTTTTTCAGAGTCTGGCGGCGGATGTAATCCACTGGCGCCTGTCCGGATTGCGCGCGGGTGATTTCGATGTAGTAGCCGTGCACCCGGTTGTAACCGACTTTCAGCGTGCTGATCCCGGTGCGCTCGCGCTCGCGAGTCTCAACGTCCAGCAGGAACTGGCCAGCGTTCTCGCTGATATTGCGCAGTTCGTCCAGCTCTTCGTCAAAACCGTCGCGGATAACACCGCCATCCCGGATGACCACCGGCGGGTTGTCGATGATGGCCCGTTCCAGCAAGTCCGATAATTCGGGGTGCTCGCTAATGGTCGTGGCGAGCTTGACGACATGGTGGGAGTTGATCGGTGTCAGTGCCTTTTGTAAATCCGGCAGGCTTAGAAAGGCATCCCGCAGCCGTGCCAGATCCCTTGGGCGCGCTGAACGTAGCGCCACGCGGGCCAAAATCCGCTCGATATCACCGATGCTTTTCAACAGGTCATGAACCGGCTCATAGTGAAAGCCGTCCAGAAGCGCTGAAACCGCCTGTTGGCGTTGTTCCACCACGGTAATGTCCCGCAAGGGCCGGTTAAGCCATCGTCTTAATTGGCGTCCTCCCATGGCCGTCGCCGTTCGGTCCATCACCCAGGCCAGGGTGTGCTGGGTGCCGCCCATGAGGTTGGTGTCGATTTCCAGATTGCGGCGGCTGGTGGCGTCCAAAATCACCGCTTCCTCGCGCCGCTCGCGGCTGAGTTTACGTATGTGGGGCAGGGCGGTGCGCTGGGTTTCTTTGGCGTATTGCAACAGGCATCCGGCAGCGCAGATGGCCAGCGTGAGGTCTTCGCAGCCAAAGCCGGTCAGATCACGGACCTGCAGCTGCTGGGTAATAACGCGGCGGGCGGTGTCGGACTCAAACAGCCAGGGGCCCTGGCGACGGATACCGGTATAGCCGTCCAGTACGTCCTGATAAGGGAAGTCTTCACTGATCAGGATCTCCGCTGGTCGCAGGCGCTGGAGCTCCCCCTGCAGGCCCTCCAGATCGTCCAGTTCAGACACGGTAAACCGTCCGCTGGAGATGTCGAGGGAGGCAAAACCGAACTGCTCCCGGTGGCTGTAGATGGCGACCAGAAGGTTATCCCGGCGGTCCTCAAGGAACGCATCGTCGCTCAGCGTGCCCGGCGTCACAATGCGCACCACCTTGCGCTCTACCGGCCCCTTGCTGGTCGCCGGGTCGCCAATCTGTTCGCAAATGGCGATGGATTGACCGGCACGAACCAGACGTGCAATGTAGCCTTCAGCGGAATGGTAAGGAATGCCCGCCATGGGAATCGGGCTGCCTCCGGATTGCCCACGGGCCGTCAGGGTGATATCCATCAGTTCGGCGGCTTTCTTGGCATCCTCGTAGAACAGCTCGTAAAAGTCCCCCATGCGGTAGAACACCAGTTCATTGGGGTGTTCGCCCTTGATCTTGAGGTATTGCCTCATCATTGGGGTGTGGTGGGACAGATCGGTCTGGGCTGCTGACATGAACGGTTCCGGATCCATTGGCTTTATGTGGAGGCAGGGATTGTAAGAAAATAACCGCCATGATGAAACGAAGGAGAGCATTATGCCACTGACCGATGAAGCATTGGCGGAGGCGGGCACGCAATTGGCCGAGGCATTGAAGCAACGCGAGCTCACGATTGCCACCGCCGAAAGCTGTACTGGCGGCTGGGTTGCCAAGGTATTAACGGATCGCGCGGGCTCATCTTCCTACGTTCTGGCGGGACTGGTGACCTACAGTAACGATGCAAAAAGGGGCTTGCTCGGTGTGACTGAACCGTCGCTGGGCGAGCACGGCGCGGTCAGCGAACCGGTCGTGCGGGAAATGGTTGCCGGTGCCCTGGCGGCCACGGGTGCGGATCTGTCTCTTATACACATCTCCGAGCCCACGAGACGGACTCCTATCTCG
>CAJXOQ010000094.1 GCA_913057975.1 uncultured Marinobacter sp. | reverse complement strand
ACGAGATAGGAGTCCGTCTCGTGGGCTCGGAGATGTGTATAAGAGACAGACCTGTTCCTGTTCTCGTCGGGACGGCTGGCGACCGGTGGCCAGCCCATCATCGGCAGCGCGGAAACCTATTCCGACCCCCTGCCCCAGGCACTGGTGCTGACCGCCATTGTGATCGGTTTCGCCATGACCGCCTTCGTTGTTGTGCTGTCCTTGCGCAGCCTTGCCGACAACAACGACGACCATGTCAACGGTCGTGTTCCGGAACAGGACCGCACTCCGCAAGAGCAGGAGCAGGAGGGCATCAACACATGAACCACTGGCTGACTGCTCCCATACTGATTCCGCTGATCGGCGGCATATTGCAGGCTTTTATGGGGTACGCGCCCATCACTTTGAGGCGGACGCTCGCCATTGCCACCACGGTGCTGATGCTGGTGGCCGCAATCGTCCTTCTTGTTCTCGCCGACGACGGCAGCTATCGCCTCTATGCGTTTGGCAACTGGCAACCGCCGTTCGGTATCGTACTGGTGCTGGACAGGCTTGCGGCACTGATGCTCGTCATGACGGCCGTACTGGCGCTGTTCTGTCACATCTATGCGATCGGTGGCACCGATGAGAGCAGCCGTCAGTTCCACGGATTGTTCCTTTTCCAGCTACTTGGCCTGAACATCGCTTTCCTGACCGGAGACCTGTTCAACCTCTTTGTTGCGTTCGAGGTCCTGCTGATTGCCTCCTATGGCTTGCTGATGCACGGTGAAGGCACCAGCCGGACCGTTCCCGGCCTGCATTATGTGGTATTGAATCTCGCAGGCTCCGCCGTCTTCCTGATCGCCGTCGGCATGATTTACAGCGTAACGGGAACGCTCAACATGGCAGACCTGGCGGTCAAGATTCCGCAGGTGGCCGAAGAGAACCTTCCCCTGGTGAAAGCTGGTGGCATGATGTTGCTGGTGGTTTTCGGCCTGAAGGCTGCCATCCTGCCCCTGTGCTTCTGGCTACCCGGAGCCTATTCCAACGCCACAGCGCCGGTCGCAGCCTTGTTTGCGGTCATGACCAAGGTGGGTATCTACGCCATTATCCGCGTCTTTACGCTGATCTTTGGCAACCAGGCAGGTGAGCTGGCAGGCCTGGGTATGGATTGGCTTTTCCCATTGGCACTGATCACCCTGACCATGGGCGTCATCGGGGCCCTGGGTGCCGCGAGCCTGAGGAAGCTGGTTGCCTGGCAGGTGATTATCTCGGTAGGGACGCTGCTTGCCGCGATCTCGTTTGGCACGGTAGCCGGCACGTCCGCCGCACTTTTCTACCTGCTCAACACGACCTGGGTGGTCGGTGGCTTATTCCTGGTGGCCGATCTCGTTGATGGTCAACGTGGCAGTGCCCAGGACAAAATTGTCACTGCGCCACGGATCCCCAACCGCACGTTCCTGAGTGTGCTATTCCTGATGGGGGCTGTGGCTGCCGCAGGCCTGCCCCCACTCAGTGGTTTTTTTGCCAAGCTACTGATTCTCAAGTCAGCGGTGACCGAGTCGGATGTTGCCTGGCTTTGGAGCGTGGTGCTGATTGGCAGCTTTTTCACACTGATCGCCTACAGCCGCGCAGGTAGTATCGTGTTCTGGCGCAATGTGGAAGGTCATATTGAAGAACCTCAAAAACTGACCCCATCCCTGTCTGTTTCGGCGAGCGCGTTGATTTCGCTGAGTATCGTGATCGTCATCCTGGCCGGTCCAATCAGCCGCTACGCCGAAGATACGGCAGCACAGCTCCATGACACCAGCGCCTACACCGAGATCCTGGGCACACCCATGGTTGGGGAGGAGAAGTAATGCTTGACCGCCTGAGCTTTCCGCAGCCATACCTCAGCCTCATTCTATTTGCCATTTGGCAGTTCCTCAGTGACGGCGTTTCTGGCGCCAGCGTTGTCCTGGGGCTGGTTCTGGCCTGGATGATCCCGCAATTGACCCGTGGCTTTTGGCCGGACCCTCCCTTCTTCGCGCGTCCCTGGAAGCTGCCGCCGTATCTGGTCATTGTCCTCTACGATATTCTGGTTGCCAGCGTTTCCGTCGCCCGCCTGATACTCAGCGGCCGTGAACCCAAACCGATACTGGTGTCCTATCCCCTGGAGCTGACGCATCCCCTGGCCATTTCCATGCTGGCCAGCACCATTTCCCTGACACCGGGAACCGTCAGCGCCGATGTCAGTGACGACAGAACGTTGCTGCTGATCCACGCCCTTGACGCCGAGAGCGACGAAGAGGTGATCGACGCGATTCGTACCCGCTACGAGGCACGCCTGAAGGAGATGTTTCAATGATTACCATCGCGCTGTACATCACCATTGCCATGGTTGTCCTGGCAACGGTGCTGAACGTCTATCGACTGGTCAAAGGGCCGGATGCACCGGATCGGGTACTCGCGCTGGACACCCTGTACATCAACGCTATCGCGCTGATTGTCTTGCTCGGAATAACGTTGAGCACACGCCTGTACCTTGAAGCCGCACTGCTGATCGCCGTGATGGGCTTCGTTGGTACCGTGGCGATGGCCAAATATCTGAAGCGCGGCAGCGTGATTGAATAACAAACAAGGTAAGCACCCAGTGACCAGAGGTTTCCTGTTATGAATCCCATTGCCGAATACGCCGTTGCACTGTTACTGCTCATCGGTGGTTTTTTCACCCTGGTCGGCGCCATTGGCCTGGCGCGGCTACCTGATTTCTACACGCGTCTGCACGGCCCAACGAAGGCCACCACCGTGGGTGTGGGCGCCATCGTGCTGAGCTCAGTCATCTACTTCAGCAGTAAGGGGGAAGGCGTGGGCATTACCGAAGTGCTCATCACCGTGTTCCTTTTCCTGACCGCGCCGGTGAGCGCCAACATAATGGCCAAGGCAGCCATGCATATCAAAGTACCTACCGTTGAAAATACTCGAGGGAATACCTGGGATCAGTAACGGAAAATTTGTCATTGGAGTTGCACAAATTTCCCGTATAGTGGGCTCCCACAATTTCGAGGAGCGTATCCCATGCTGAAAGTAAACGAGTATTTTGACGGCAAGGCCAAATCCATTGCCTTCCAGACCTCCAGCCTGCCGGCTACCGTGGGGGTAATCAGCCCGGGCGAGTATGAGTTTGGCACCAGCAAGAAGGAAACCATGACGGTGATCAGCGGCGTATTGACCGTTCTCCTGCCCGGCATGGAAGAATGGATGACCTATGGTTCCGGCGAGTTTTTTGAAGTGGCGGGACAGGCCAGCTTCAAGGCGCGGACTGACGTAGACACCGCCTACCTCTGCACCTACGAATAACCTCTCGCGAACACCCCATCGGGAGCGCAGGCCGGGACCAACGGGCCATTTGAATCCCGCCACGCCGGATCTGCGCTTTTTTATGGCCCAAAGGTTTCCGTAGGCCATAAACTGTGTCAGATTTACCCCTCTTCTCGTTATAAATTAAACAATTGAGAGAGGCACCGAATCATGGCACAGACCCGTACCCTTAAGCCGGCAGACAACGCCCACCAGTACCCACTGCTGATCAAGCAACTGCTTCTTTCCGGCCCCCGGTACTCTCCCGACCAGGAAATCGTTTACGCCAACCGCAGCAAGTACACCTATACCGACCTGGTTGAACGTATCAACCGACTGGCCAATGCCCTCACCGACGCAGGTGTCAAACCCGGTGACACCGTCGCAGTGATGGACTGGGATACGCCCAGATACCTGGAATGCTTCTTCGCCATCCCGATGATTGGCGCCGTGCTGCATACGGTGAACGTACGCCTGTCGCCCGAGCAGATCGTCTACACCATGAATCACGCTGAAGACGACATGGTGATGGTACACGACGACTTCCTGCCCATCCTGGAAGGCGTGAAGGACGAGATTAAAACGGTCAAACACTACATCCAACTGAGTGACGAGACACAAGCGAAAACCACTTCACTGCCATCACTCGGCGAATACGAACAACTGCTTGCCAAGGCCGGTACCATCTTCGACTTCCCGGACTTCGACGAAAACAGCATCGCCACCACCTTCTACACCACCGGTACCACCGGGAATCCAAAGGGTGTTTTCTTCAGTCACCGGCAGCTCGTTCTCCATACGCTGGCAATGACCGGCTCTTTGTCCGCGTATGATGAGATGCCGCTACTGAGATCCTCGTCCGTTTACATGCCCGTGACCCCCATGTTCCACGTACACGCCTGGGGCGTGCCTTACGCGGCCACCATGTTGGGCATAAAACAGGTCTACCCCGGACGCTATGAACCGGAACTGCTGGTCGACCTCCTCAAGGAGCACAAGGTGACCTTCTCCCACTGTGTGCCGACGGTCATGCAGATGATGATGGCAACCGAATCCATCAAGACGGCCGACCTCAGCAACTGGCACGTACTGATCGGTGGCAGCGCCCTTACGCGCGGCCTATGTGACGCCGGGGCGAAGCTGGGCGTATCCATGTACACGGGGTACGGCATGTCGGAAACCTGCCCGCTTCTCAGCACCACTCACCTGACAGCCGAGGATCTCGAACTGCCTCTGGAACAGCAGACCTCAAAGCGCATCAAAACAGGCATCGCGGTGCCCATGGTGGAACTGGAAATCGTGGACCCGGAGGGCGAACCGGTCCCCCATGACGGCGAGGCCAAGGGCGAAGTGGTTGCCCGGGCACCGTGGCTGACCCAGAGTTACTTCAAGGAGCCGGAGAAAGGCGAGGAGCTCTGGCAAGGTGGCTGGCTGCACACGGGGGATGTGGCAAGCCTGGAGACAGACAACACCCTGTTGATCAAGGATCGCATCAAGGACGTCATCAAAACCGGCGGTGAATGGCTGTCCTCCCTGGATCTGGAAAACCTGATCAGTCAGCATCCAGCCGTCGCCGGTGCAGCGGTGGTGGGTGTGCCCGACGAGAAATGGGGCGAACGGCCCCACGCCCTGGTTACCCTGAAGCCGGGAGAGGAAGCGTCACTGGACGATATCCAGAACCACCTGAAGCAGTTCGTGGATTCCGGTGAGATCAATAAGTGGGCCATTCCGAACCAGATTGATTTCGTCGACGACATACCGAAAACGAGCGTTGGCAAGATCAACAAGAAACTGATTCGGGACCAGTTGCAGGAACATTAAAGCCCGGTAAACGCAAAATCCACATCGGGGGTGCGACCAGCCACAATGTCCGCCAAAGCGGCCGCGGAACCACAGGAATGTGTCCACCCCAACGTGCCGTGGCCGGTGTTCAGGTAGAGGTTGCCGAAGTGGCTCTTTCCGATGTAGGGCACATTGGAGGGGGTCGCCGGGCGCAATCCGGCCCAGAACTCGGCCCTTTCCCAGTGCCCCGCATCGGGCATCAACTCTGCGGTGCGGCGGACAATGGCGCGGCAGCGGGTCAGGTTCAGCTCCCGGTTGTAGCCGCTCAGTTCCGCGGTGCCCGCCACCCGTATGCGCTCGCCCAGCCTTGAGTACACCAGCTTGTACTCATCGTCGGTAAGGCTGACATTGAAGGCAGCGTCCTCGTTCTTCACCGGCACGGTAATGGAGTAGCCTTTTGCCGGGTAAACGTTCAGAGTCAGGCCCAGTTTTCGAGCGAGAATAGCGCTGTAGCTACCCAGGCACAGCACGTAGTTGTCGGCACGAAGGATCTCGTGGCGGCCTTCGCGGATAACGTTGACTCCGAGAACCCGATCCTGGGTGCTCTCGAACCCCAGGATCTCGCTGTTGTAGAGGAACTCTACGCCGGCTTCCTCAACCTTTTTCGCCAGGGACTGGGTGAATTGACGGGCATCACCGGATTCATCTTCCGAGGTGTACGTGGCGCCAGCAATCCGGTCTTTAACCGGAGCCAGGGCGGGCTCCAGTTCCACGGCCCTGTTAGCGTCAATCACCTGACGATCACACCCCAGCTCTCGCATGATGCGGGCTGGCCTCAGGGCCGATTCGAATTCCCCAGGATTGGTGTAGAAATGCAGGATGCCTCTCTCGAGGTGGTCGTATTCAATGCCGATATCCTGACGCAACGCCTGCAAAGGGGCACGGCTGTAGATCCCCAGATTTACGATCTGCCGAATGTTGTAAGCCGCCTGGGAAGCCGTGCACTGCTTCAGGAAAGCCATCGCCCAGCGCCACTGCGCCGGGTCCAAACGGGGACGGAAAAGCAGCGGTGCATCAGACTGGAGCAACCATTTGAGTATCTTCAGGGGTGCAGAAGGATTGGCCCAGGGTTCGGCATGGGATACCGATATCTGACCGCCGTTGGCATAACTGGTTTCGGTGCCTGCCTGATTCTGCCGGTCTACAACCGTCACGTCATATCCCTGCTGCCTCAGGAACCATGCGCTTGTAACACCAACAACACCTGCACCCAGTACCAGTACATGCATCCATTTTCTCCGGTTGAACAAGTTCAGAACTCTACATAGTATACATAGAAGTATACAAAGTCAGCCACCGGACCGCTTCACCGTCCAACCTTTTTCCTTCAAAAGGGGCACCAGCAAGTCTCGCTGGTCGCCCTGAATCTCCACAGTGCCCTCTTTCACCGTGCCGCCGGTCCCGCATCGGGCTTTCAACACCTTCGCGAACGCTTTCAATTCCTTGTCGTCCATCGGAATACCGGTAATCAAGGTAACGCCCTTTCCCTTGCGCCCCTTGGTTTCCCGGCTGACGCGCACGACGCCATCGCCGGAGGGGCGAGCCGGTGCCCCGCAGACACAGTCATCAACGGGGTGGCGACAGTCCGGGCACATACGCCCCTGTTCCGTGGAGAACACCAGTCCCCCAGAACGATTCTTCATAACGTCCTCATGTTGCTTAAGAGCCCGGTTGAGACACTCACGTCCCGGGAGGGTATTTTTCAAACATGTCCGCGACAATCTCGTCGATCAGCTCCCGCCGCGACTCGGTTGCCTGGTTCTCATTCAAGTAGCGCCGGCTCGCTGCGCGCCAGACGATACGATCAGTCTCCGTGTCTACCAGTTCCACCACCAGCTTGCCTTCCTGAATTTCACGCACTGGCGGAGCCGACGATAGCCCCCAACCAAAGTTACCACTGCCGAAGCCGAAGCCGAGCCCAACACCGCTGCGCTCGAGACGCTCCTCCTCAACCACCTGCCAGGTGACAAGCAGATCCGCCTCGCTTTCGCCCACTTTACGCATGGCCTTTCGGTTCAGCTCTCGCTCAACCGCACTCTCTACCCGACCACCATCAAGCGAAGTGAAAGACTGGTCCTCGCCCTTCGGTGCAAATGCCCAGGAACTGTAGTTACCGAAAACCGCGTTGGAATCGTAATCGGTGACTACGTTGCTGGCACAACCCGTCAGGGCTATCAAAAACAGGGACACAACGATAGCTTTCATAATCTTGGTTGCCTCTTTCCATACTTCATTTATTAAAGTATACGCACAGTCGACACGAAGCGTTTCGCAAATGGTTCCTTAACTGTCAAAACGGTAGCCCATACCCCGGCTATCGCAAAACGCCGTGAATTCCTGATTCCGCTCTTCCACCATGCTCACGTCAGCCGTTACGCCGGCGCTGTACCCAACGTTGCCAATCTCGGCACCGTTTTGGTTACACCAATGCCTGAGAGGCTGCTCATCTGCGAAGGTCATAGTTACCGTTACTCGTGACATGGGTTGCTGGATCACCCTTTCAACCCCTGAAAGGACAGCTTCAGTGGCCCCGGCATAGGCCCTGACGAGGCCGCCGGCCCCGAGTTTGATACCCCCAAAATACCGTATCACCATCACCAGCACGTCCCCCAGGTCCTTGTGCTGAATGACACTGAGAATGGGCTTTCCACCGGTTCCTGATGGTTCGCCATCGTCGTTCATCGCGGCTTCGGCGGCGGCGCCAGGCCGACCTATCTGATAGGCCCAGCAGATATGGCGGGCATCCGGGTGGTCGTTCCGGGCCTGTTCAAGCCAGGCTTTGACGTCATCCCGGGACGATACCGGCGCAACCCGGGCAATAAACCGACTCTTTTTAATCTCTGTCTCCCGCTCAAGAAAGCCAGCGGGTATAGGGTAATCCTTCGGCATAAAACCAGTTCCTGACACACAGCCATCATGAGGCCAACATCAAGCCCTTTATCCTCTTCACCCAGCGGTAAAGAGCGGAAATCTCAACACCACCATCAAACCGCCCGGCTCGCCATTGAGCGCTTCTATCCGGCCGTCATGGATGGCAACAATGTCCCTCGCAATAGCCAGGCCTAGCCCCCACCCCTTGCCCCCGCGGGACTTGTCGGCCCTGTAGAAGGGCTCAAAGAGATGGGGCAGAACGTCTTCAGGCACACCTGGGCCTTCATCCCGTATTTCCACCAACAAGTGCCGTTGATCACAGCGCAACGCAACATGCACATTCTTTCCCGGCGCCGTATGATCCAGGGCATTCTGAAGGACGTTGTCCAATGCCCGCTGGATGAGCCCGCGATCCCCTAACAGCGACGTGTTACGGCAGCCCTCATCCACCATAAGCTGGCAATCCACTCCACGGTGCTCAGCGTAGTCCGCCGCGTCCCTGAGAACGTCATTGATCACCACCACTGGCTGCACGGCTTCCCGCTCGATATCATTCCCCTGCTCCGAGACCCGGTATAGCGTCAGGATCTGGGAAGTCATCGCTTCCAGGCGTTCGTTCTGCCGCAGGATCGACGCCAACAGATCCGTATCCACGCTACCGTCACTGGCCAACTCAATCGCGATCCGTTGTCGCGTCAGGGGGGTTCGGAGATCGTGGGATATGTCACGCAACAGGTGTGTCTGGCGCTCGAGCAAGCTGTACAATTGCTGGGTCATGGCGTTGAAGGCTGTCGCCAAAGCACCCACTTCATCCCGTCGACTCGCGATGCGATCACTGACCCGAAGCGCATTGTCACCGTCAGCGATGGCCCGAGCAGTGGATTCCATATGTTTCAGGGGGCGGGAAACCAGACGCGCAATCCACCAACAGGCGAGCGTGATGATAACGAACGCCAGCCCCAGTTCCAGGAGACGGAACAGCTTGGGATCAAGCCAGCCCTCGCCATCCATGCGGGGCCAGGCCACCAGACGATGGTCCGCACCGACCTCAATAACTGCCGGTTTCTGCCGGTGCCAACCCCCCGACTTCATCCTCTCGCGGATGGATGAAGGCAGGTCTCCGTCGTTGCGATCTGCGTCTATCAGCGACAGGTGAAGGTCCAGGCTCCGCCCCTGCTCCTTAAGGAAGCGCCAGGCCGCTCCGCGGCCCTCGTTTTCCTTGACCACCAGAGCCTCCAGTGCCAACTCCCGCAGACCGACCTGTCGTTCGATGGCCATTCGTTCCCGTTCCATCAGGGCACGGGTTGCCACATTGCTCATCAGGACCGTGACCGCCATAGCCAGCCAGATCGACAGAAATATCCGCCAGAACAGAGGAAACCTGAGTCGCTGGCTCATACCGGCACCCGATAGCTATAGCCCAGCCCGCGTACGGTTTCGATTCGGGGCGGGTCGTCGTTGCCCAGTTTTTTCCGGAGGTTGCTGATGTGCATATCCAGGGTCCGATCATAGGCTTCCAGCCGGCGGCCCAGAGCCCACTGCATAAGATCCGTCTTGCGTACCACACTGCCGGCATGGGCCAGCAGAACCTGCAATACTTCGTATTCGGTAGCCGTCAGGTCCAGCGCTACGTCGTTCTGATAGATCCGACGATGAACCGGCTCGACCCGCAAATCTCCGTAGGCCCTTGATTCATCCGTTCCCACTTCCTGATCCCAGGCTACACGGCGAAGCAGCGCCTGTAGCCGAGCGATCAGTTCCCGGGGGTTGCAGGGTTTGGGTATGTAATCATCCGCCCCAACCTCAAAACCCACGATTCGATCCGTCTCATCGCCACGGGCCGTCAGCAATACAACGGGGAGATGGGTTTTTGCCCTTAACTGACGCAGCACTTCCAGGCCGCTGATATCCGGCAACATGATATCCAGTACCACCAGATCGCAATGCTGCCCCAGTGCCAGTGACAATCCATCCTGACCGTTTGCGGCTTCTCTTACGGTAAAGCCCTGATTGGCCAGATAGCGGGACAACAGTTCCCGCAACTCCTCGTCGTCTTCAACCAACAGCACCCGGTTCTGCATGGCAATCCTCCGTTGTGACTGAGTGCACTCTAACACGCCCCCGCAAGTCCACTGATTTGCATCATTTTCCTTTGCACAACCTTTACAGTTCGCTGACGCCGCCTGACACCGTCCTCCGCTAGCATAGTCCCTGTGAGTTCAGACCGGGCCTGCTGGTGCAGGCTCATTTACAACACAGGAGAACACCCAATGAAACACATCACTTCCGGACGCATTGCCAGCGCGTTGATCGCAGCAACCCTTTTGACCAGCCCAATGGCGATGGCCTCGGACCACAGCGAGCACCACCGCGGCAAACACGACAAAGCCGAGATGTGCGAGAACATGCGCGAAGGTAAAGGCTGGTTCAACGACGAAAAACGCCAGGCAAAACGGGAAGAGCACCACAACGACATGGCGGATCGCCTGAAGCTGACCGACGAGCAACGCGAGATCTGGGACGAGATCCACGAGGAACGACGAGAGAAACACAGCGCCAAGATGGAAAAACGGCAAAAGAAAATGGAAAAGCGCTGCAAAGACATGGAAAACCGCACTTCCGAGCAGTGATCACACACCGGGTTCTGACGTATGGTACTGGGTAAACCACGGAGAAGCCCTGACCATGCCAGAACCCGGTACCGCAGAACTGACAATCCGCCCCGTCCAGTCGATTGATGACATCCATCCGCAAGACTGGAACGGGTTTGTCGGCCGTTATACCCCCTTTCTTCAACACGAGTTCCTACTCGCACTGGAAGAGTCTGGCTGTACAACCACCGCGACAGGCTGGCGGCCGGCCCATCTGGCGTTCTACCTGAACAACCGGCTTGCGGGAGTGGCTCCGGCCTACCTGAAAACTCACTCCATGGGAGAATACGTCTTCGACTGGGCCTGGGCCGATGCCTATCAGCGTTATGGCATGGATTACTATCCCAAGCTGCTGATTGCCATTCCGTTCACACCCTGCCAGGGGCCCCGGCTGTTGTTTTCGGAAACCCTTCGCCAGTGGATGACGCCCGAACGAATCCACGAGTCGCTGGATGCCACTTCCACCCGTCTGGGTGCCCACTCCTGGCACCTGCTTTTCCCGGATCGCCAGGACCAGGCACTGCTGGACAGGAGCGACCAGCTTCACCGAATTGGCTGTCAGTTCCACTGGCACAACTACAACTACAGTACCTTTGAGGACTTTCTTGCCCGGCTGACGTCGCGCAAGCGCAAATCAATCCGTAAGGAAAGAAGACAGGTTGCGGATCAGGGCATTTCATTCCGACACTTTTCGGGAGACGATATCCCGGATAACGTGCTCGCGGCCTTCCACGTATTTTACCAGGCCACCTACCTGAAACGGGGCCAGCGGCCGTACCTGAACAAGGCCTTTTTCCGCCTGCTAAAAGACAGCCAAGCGGAGCATCTCCACCTTGTCATGGCGGTAATAGAGGGCGAGATGATCGCCGGCGCCCTGTTCCTGACGGGTGAAGATACGCTCTACGGGCGTTACTGGGGCTGCCTGGAGGAATTCGACCACCTGCATTTTGAAACCTGTTACTATCAAGGCATTGAACTGGCCATACGGCTAGGGCTGGCACGCTTCGATGCTGGCGCGCAGGGGGAACACAAACTGGTTCGGGGGTTTGAGCCGGTGATCACCCATTCCTGGCATGGTGTTATGCATCCCGGGTTTCGCGACGCCATCGAAAGGTTTACCAGCGAAGAAGCGGAGCATGTCATGGCCTATACTGAAGATGCCCTGCGGGCGCTGCCGTTCAGACAAACCGAGCAGAACCAGTAGCGATCCAGGGGGTCGTGCAGACACTTACCGGAGCGGGCAGCCATGGATATGGACTACCTTTTCGACTTTCTCGCGACAACACAGCTGACGTTTTTCATCGCGATTGCCGCGCTCATTGTGGCAGTCGTCGCCCTGTTTTCGGCCTCCTCCGCCAGGCGGGCCGCAGCTGAACAGAGTGACACCGTGAAGCAGCGCGTCGACAGCCTATGGCACGACATGGACGAAATACGCGTGTCCCAGTTCAACAGCCCCAGCTCCACGGAAACCGGAAACGCGATTGCCAGTGAGCAGTTCTCCGCTGAAAAAGCCGCTTACGAGGCCATCTGGCCGCTAATCTGGCTACTGCACGACAAGTTGGGCATGTTCCTGCGTTCTGTGGAGTCTGATGAACCCGCCGGCGAATTACGCCTGGAAGCCCGCAAGGCGGCACTCGACGCGCGAAGCACCCTTAACCGCGTACGTCCGTTTTGCCATGACGACATTGATGGGCTCATTACGCAACTGATTGATAACCATATAAGGGCCCACCTGGCCGCCTGCCATTTCATGGATCTACGCAAAGACTCCCTGTCGTCGAACACCAGCCATGAACGAGAAGTGCAAAAAGAAAAGTTCCACACTCTCTACGAGGGTCAGTCCCGCGAACTGCTGAACCAGTTGGTGGGAGCCATCAGGCGACGCATGCTTCGCTAGCGCCTGTGCTCGCACCCTCACACAGACCAAAAAATATCCTTCAGCCACCACAGACCCTTGCAATCGTGTCCCGTTGCAGTGCCCGGAGAAAATCACTGATCACAACCGGGTTCTGATGAGCAGGTTGCAGCGAGCGAAACTGACTTGGCAGTGAATCCATCGCTCGCTTCGCGCTCTCCACCTGACTATCCAGTGTTGGAATGGCGCCCTCGATGATCTGACCTCTCCTCATGACTGGCTTCAACAGCGGCTCGCCATCAAATACTTCATCCCGACCGGCAACGACGTCCAACGCGAGGCGGCCGTTCGGGTCAAGGCGACGATAGATCTGCTTGCGGCCCGGGAACGACTGCTTTCCGGGGGAGTTTTTCATTCTTGGCCGGTCTGCGTACTCGGTAAGCTTGAAGGCAAGTTCCAATGCCGGCTCATCGTTCGAGGCCCCGATAGCAGTGCCAACACCGAAGCCGTCGATGGGGGCATTGTCAGAGACGAGTGCCGCGATCTTGTATTCATCCAGACCGCCGCTCGCCATGATTTTTAATTCGCTAAGGCCTGCCTCATCCAGCATGCGCCGGCATTCAGCAGCCTCATCGGCCAAGTCACCGGAATCCAGGCGGATACCGCCAATACGCACATCTGGTTCTTCTTGCAGCCAATTGATGATCCGCTCCACGGCAGAGCGGGTGTCGTAGGTATCAACCAGCAGTGTTGTGCCTGGGTAAAGCCGGGCATAGGCCCTGAACGCCTCCATCTCATCTGTACAAGCCTGAACAAAGCTGTGTGCCATGGTGCCGTATACCGGCATGTTGAAATCCAGCCCCGCCAGGACATTGCTGGTTCCGGCCAGACCGGCGAATCGGTACGCGCGCACCCCCCGATGTGCTGCATCCATACCGTGGGTGCGGCGCATTCCGAAGTCAACGACCGGCCGGCCTTCCGCCGCGGATATCAGGCGGACCGCCTTGGACGCCAGTACGGATTCCAGATGCACATAGTTCATCACCAGGCTTTCCAGCAACTGAACCTCGGCAACAGGTCCCTCCACTTCCAGCAACGGTTCCTGAGGGAATACCGGCGTTCCTTCTGCAATCGCGTGCACGGACCCGCTGAAGCGGAATTCCCGCAACCAGTCCAGAAACCCGGGCTGGAAGCGGCCCAAGGATTCCAGGCGCTTTATGTGTTCGTCGGTGAAGGCAAGAGATTCAATAATGTAGGCCACGTGCTGCTGACCACAGGCAAGAACGAAATTACGGTTTTCAGGAAGCTCGCGAAAGAACAGACTGAACACCGCGTTCTCGTTCATGCCTTCAGACCAATAGGCCTGGGCCATGGCCAGCTCATACATATCCACCAGCAGCGGCAGGTCAGTCTCTTTTACAACCGGGGGTTGTTTCAGCACAGTTCCGCGCCCTCCTCTTCCAGTTGCTTAAAAACGGCCGGGGCATTATCAGCCTCAACGGCGCGAGTTCCGCCGGTAATGAGCTCAACCTCGAAACCGAGCTTCAACGCATCCCTGACGGTCGCCTGGACACAGACATCCAGGGCCAGTCCGGCCACAAACAGCCGATGAACACCATGACGGCGCAAGTAACTGTCCAGTTGGGTAGCATCGAAGGCGGAATAGGCATCGGTATCAAAGGCCGTGCCTTTACTCACCCGGATGGCTGAGTCAGGCAGTGCCATGTTGCGATGAAATTCGGCCCCAGGGGTGTCCTGAACGCAATGGACGGGCCAGGGCCCACCGCGATCACTGAAACTTATGTGATCCACCGGATGCCAATCCCGGCTGGCAAGAATCGGCCAGCCCGACTCCTGCGCCTTGCCAATCCATTCGTTAATCGCCGGAAAAATGTCATTACTGTCCGGTACCGACAGGCTACCGTCTTCGCAAAAATCGTTCTGAATATCAACCAGTAACAGAGCATTTGGTCCAGTGCCCATAAGAATACCTCCCATGGTTATACCAAAAGTTTGCTCAGATCACCGGATGTCAGCTTCCCTCAATCTTGAAGCCAATCTTGAGCACGACCTGATAGTGCCCGACTTTTCCGTCGACCACATGGCCGCGCGTCTCCTGCACCTCGAACCATTCGATGTTACGAAGGTTCTTGCTGCATTCGGCAATCGCATTCTCAATGGCATCCTCGATACTTTTCTTCGAAGAGCCAACCACTTCTACCTTCTTGTAAACATGATGGTCGGACATGACGCCTCCTGTTCCAAAGGCCGTGAGTGTCAGGCAAGTGCTTCGAATGCCTGTATTTTCAGCCTATACCAGTAAACCGTGACCATCAAATGGCCAGATGCAAGGGCGACGGGAACTTTACGACGTTAATGAACTCTGAGTTCCTTCCGTCGTACCATCGTGAATCATGGGTCATTCAACGTTTCCGGATTTAAATGAAGATCTTCAAGCGCTGTTTTATCGGTCTCACCCTGACACTGTCACTTTTGCTTGCCGGCCCGCTGTTCCTGGCCGCCTGCGCCGGGCTCCAGGACTCCGGGAGCTGGCGGACAGCAGACCGCTCCAGTGCGGGCATTGCCCCACGCCCCGAGCAGGAGCAAGCGGCGGTGGTTCAGGTCTACGGTGCCCGTGCCTATAACTGGCGGGGTTATTTTTCATTGCACACCTGGATCAGCACCAAAGAGGCGGGCGCCGATGGCTATTGTGTTCATGAGGTCACCGGCTGGCGTCACTATGTGGTTCGGTCCAGGCTGGACGATCCGGATCGTGCCTGGTACGGCGCGCCACCGACGTTGATTGCAGATATTCGCGGGGATCAGGCAACGCGAATTATTGATCAGCTGGATGAGGTGATTGCCCGCTACCCATACCCAACGGAATACACCGCCTGGCCCGGCCCCAACAGCAACACCTTCGTCGCCTGGGTGATCCGCCAGATTCCGGAAATGGATGTGGCCCTGCCCAACCACGCTATCGGAAAGGACTATCTGGGAAATGGCGTTGTGTCCGAGGTACCTGGCGGCAGCGGTTATCAACTATCGCTCGGTGGTTATTTTGGTATTCTGGCCGGTGTCCGGGAAGGACTGGAATTGAACATTCTGGGGCTCTCGATGGGCATCAACCCGTTGGCGCTTGGCATCAAACTCCCCGGAGTCGGCGAATTGGCGTTCCGAAGCACCAATCCAATGCATGAACCGTCTGGCTCGAACTCTGAGCCTGAGACCGACGCTGTGCCTCAAACTGGTGCCGCTGGGGCGGCCGAGGCAGGGCAGGTCTCCAAAAAAACGCTTTAAATACATCCATGTACGCTTGGGCTCCGCCATCCAT
>CAJXOQ010000093.1 GCA_913057975.1 uncultured Marinobacter sp. | reverse complement strand
CCGAGATCTTCACCTCTCTATTCGTCGGCAGCGTCAGATGTGTATAAGAGACAGGATTTTGGCGAAGCTAATCTGTTCGGTATCAGTCTAGGCTTGGGCTCGTTCACTCCCGATCAAACTGGCTATATCGACAATGTCTCCGTCAATGCCGGAAACTACCAGAAGACCTTTAATTTCGGGGGCGCCGCCGAAGTGCCCACGCCGGCATCGTTGCCATTGCTTCTGATTGGCCTGCTTGGGGTCGCCGCCCGGAAGTTACGTCGCTGTTCCTGAATGAGTCGCCGAATCTAACGAAAGCGCCAGCATTCCGCTGGCGCCGCTATCTATTCGTACACCGGTGAACTAACGTTGTCGTATACGGTTCCGGGCGGAGTTGCTTATGCGAATCGAGCGAATAGCGGTCTACACGGCGAATCTGGAATACACCGGGAAAGCCTATGCCTTTGCTGGCGGCCGCTCCCATCAGGTCTTCGAAACAACGGTTGTTGCCCTCTCAACAGACACGGGACTGGAGGGCTATGGTGAGGTGTGCCCCTGCGGCCCCAACTACATGGCGGCTTTTGCCGAGGGGCTTCCTTCCTGCCTGTCAGTGTTGGCACCTGAGGTACTCGGCCAGGACCCACGGCAAGTATCTGTGATTCAGGAACGAATGAATCAGGCGCTCACCGGCCAGGCTGTCGCCAAGGCGGCCATCGATATTGCCTGCTGGGATCTCCTGGGCAAGGCGTGCGGGCTTCCTGTTTATACGCTGCTCGGCGGTCTTCAATCACCGTCCATGCCCCTGCATCGAATTGTCCCACTGGCCGAACCCGCAGAAATGGAAGAGTCGCTTCGCCGTTATCGTGCCGAGGGTTTTCGGCACATCCAGATCAAACTGGGCCATGAGGTGGACGAAGACATCGACCTGATTCGCAGGCTCAGCAAACTCAAACAACCGGATGAACTCTGGGTAGGCGATATCAATGGCGCCTGGCGGCGCGATCAGGTACTGCGATTTTCAAAGGCGATTGAGGATGTGGATATCTACCTTGAGCAACCCTGCCGCAGTTACGACGAGTGCCTGTCGGTCAGGCGGCGTGCCAAGCATGTGATCAAACTGGATGAAGCGTTCAACACCTTGAGCGAGGTTCAGCGTGGGCTCAGAGACGATGCCATGGACGCGATTGCCTTGAAAGTCAGCAAGTTCGGTGGGCTTACGCCCTCCCGGATCATTCGGGATGTGTGTGCCGAGGCCGGCATCCCCATGACCATTGAAGACGCCTGGGGCAGTGGCATCGCGACGGCTGCCTATGCGCACCTCGCCGCCAGCACCTCCCCCAGAGCCTTGCTGAACACCACCGACTTGCACAACTACAACACAGTGCAGCTTGCCACAGGCGCCCCGGAAGCGGCGGACGGCCGAATGTGGCTAAGTGACCGACCCGGCCTCGGCGTTGTACCGGATTTTGCCTTACTGTCCTTGCGGGATGTCTACGAATAGGCTGGGGCCGTCACGCCCTACCCATCAAAAGCCATAACGACAAGCCGGCAACCACAGTCAGTTCGGATGGCTCAAATCTTTTCCGACAGCTGTAGCAGCTCGGCTTAATCATTTCGGGCTCCAGACAAGCGGCCGCAAAGACTTCGACAAATCAAAGCCCAATTGTTGCCGCCAACTCATCGCCTCCGGAGCCAACAGCAGCCACCCCAGAGCACCCAGATTGGCCAGCACCGCCAGCCAGAAAACAAACTGATAACTGCCCTTTCGCGTCTTATGCCGAAAAACCTGCTGGGCCAACAGCGCACCGGGCCAACCGCAGCAAAGCTCGAACAGGTGTAGCGTTTTCTCAGCCGTACGTTGGCCACCCCGCTGCGCCGCCCGCTTATCGATCCCGTACATCACAAACAACACCAGACTCACCCCACCGTAGGCAGCCAGGATCGAAACCGGCAGATAACCTCGATGAAACACCCCAGCCAGCGTAGCAAACAACGCCAGCACAACCGCCGCGGCCACCCAGACTCCCGGCGCAATGCTGGCACCAACCTTTGCCGCTCCAGCGTATTGGAACCGCCCTGCCCTCAGCCGGCCCTGACCGTCCTTCGTGAGGCTGTAAGTCACCTTGCGATTGGAAGACGGCCGGCCACTGCCTGCGTAACTGCTGATATGGGCAAAGACCCGTTCACCGCCGCCTTCCGGCGTAATAAAGCCGAACCCCTTGGCGTCATTCCAGGCGCTGAGTAATCCTTTCTGATTCAATGCACTTCCCCCTCGTGTGACGCCCTTCGCTTGATATGGTTATAGGGTACTTCTTGCCACGCACCTGAAGGTAGTTTTTTGAAGAGCGTATTATCGAGTAGCCGAGCGCCCCTTGGATTGAAATATCGTTGCTATAGTGAAACAAGATCACCTGATTCGGTAGGATTTACTCTGGCAACGACCCACCAAACAGATGCTTGAGAGAGCTGGTCCAGGGGCTACGACTGGCCAATGACCAGGCTTTTGCCGGCGGGAGGACTGTTTCTGGCACATCAATTCCACGGCCAGACTGGTTCGACAGTCTGGCCGTTTCCTGAGCGGGATGGGAGTTATGGCGTTTGCGGGACCAACAGTTGTTTAAACTGCTGCTTCTCTGTAATCAGAGTGATGACCAGCCCCGCCACCAATGCCCAGAATGGCGCAGTGATGTTCAGAAAACTAACGCCACTCAAGGCAACAACAAAAGCGGTGAAAGCACCGAGCTGGAAGGACGCTTTTTTCTCGGTTGTGAACGCCAGTTGCAGTGACTGAAGCAAGACGTTGATCATTGCCAGCCCTGCAACAGTGGCGATGAGGGCCAGGGGCACAAGTTTGATAAAGCTGATGGCATAGCTGGAAAGGATCCCGAAAGTCAGGCAAATCAGCCCACAGATTATCGAAGCCACATAGCGCTTTTCTTTCTCGCTCCCTGCTACCTCGGACGAACAGATGGCAGTCATCGGCCCGGCGATGTTGGCATTGTGAGCGCCAAAAAAGCACGCGACCATGCCTCCAATTCCGGACAGCGTGGTCATGGTATTCACCGGTGGCTTGTACCCCTCGCTCATGAGCACTCCTGTCGCCTGGGCATTTTCTGCACCAACCACCAGAATGGCAACAGGCAACGAGATGGCAATGAATGCCTCGAATGAGAACGCAGGCATATAGAAACCAGGCAGCTGAAACTGGGCAGCCGTTGCTACCGGTGCGGCTTCACCAAAGACGAAGAACAGTGACAGCCCAACCGCGAGCGCCGGAATAATGGGTGTCACCCTGGGAAGAAGAGCCAGAGAGCAGAAATAAGTAGCCACTGTGGCCCCTGCAATCAGGGGCAGGTCCGACAACCCTCCCATGATGCCCGTCGCAAACCGCATAAGGGCACCAGCGATCATCGCCATGATAATAGGCATAGGGATCAAGCGAATGATGCGATTCACTAACCCCGTTACTCCCAGTACAAACACCATAGCGCCAGCCATGAAATAGGCACCCACGGCTTCCTCAAACGGGAAATGCCCGAGAGTTCCTCCAAGCATCACTGCCGCCGGAATCGACCAGGCGCCACTGATCGGCTGGCCCGTTTTCCAGGCCAGATACACACCAATACACCCGCCAAAGAACCAGCACGAAAACAGCCAGCTCACGATCTGGCCATCCGTCAGCCCTGCCTGCGCTCCCGAGTTAATGATAATGAGAGATGTGGCAACACACCCGAAGATAGCGGCCAGCAACCCCGCAGAGATGTTTTCCTGCGTCAGGTCCCGAAGGGGATTACGAAGATTTTGTGTTGTTTTCATTATGTTGTCCTCAGAGAGCGCTGCCGTTGTCACGCATCATTGCGCGAATAGTTGTACCCTCAATGCTGCGCATAGGAATGCTTGCGTTGAGAGAGTAAACGGCCGCTGTAGCCGCAGCATGGCCATATTCAAAGCACTGTGCAGTGACACGGGCAGACGCCAGCGCCTCATGTTCAGCACTCAGGCATCGGCCCGCAACAATAATGTTTTCTCCGATTTCCGGAAGCAGTGCGCCATAAGGCACTTCATAATAATCATCCAGCAACCAGTGCAACTTCGGCTTTTCGCCATTGTGCAATTCAATCGGCCAAGGTACCCGACAGATCCCGTCGTCTCTCTTCCGGCAACTGACGACGTCTTCATTGGTGAGCATCTCAACGCCGACTATAGAACGTGTCTGGCGAATTCCTACTTCGACCCCCGTATCCACCACGTAAGCGCTCTCACAGCCGGGCACGAAGTTGTTGAGGAATCTTGTGTAGTCCCTGACCTGTAATCGCCCACCGATCTCCGCTTCAGTGAAATCCGCAGGATCAATGACGTTTAGAACCCGCCCATCCTGACCGGCCAGGCGGGTCGCATTCACCATGAGTTCGCCCGGTCGAGTCGTCGGGAACATCCAGATTTTATTTCTGGGAAGGGTGTATTCTCCGGTTTCCCTAGCCTCATCAATGGCTGCCGTGACCTTCGGCGGACAAATGGTATTGTCACCGTAATAGTCCAGATAGGTATCGATATCGACACCTCCTACGCGGAAGAACATCGTTGGATTCTGGATTCGCCCTTGGTCCCCGTAAAAATAGCGATGCCCCGCCCGTGCGATGACCGCCGCATCCCCGGATGCATCAATGATCCGCTTCGCAAGAACCACAGAGCGCCCGGCATTGGATTCGATCACAACACCCTGGAAATGATCGCCCTCCATGATCACGCCGGTGACCGCCGTATGCAGGTAGAGCTTGACGCCGGCCTCCAGCAGGAACTGATCGGCTGCCTCTCTCCACATTAGAGGGTCGTGGGTTGCTGTGAACGTTTTGCCGTATGCCTGCGGCTCAGTCAGGCCGCCCCGACGGCGCAGCTCCGTGCGAAATCTCTCCGTAAACCCGAAAACCACCTGCTCCGGGCCATCCGGGTGCTGCTCCCTCGCCAGGTACATGCCACAAATGGTGCCTGACATTCCAGCCACAGCCGCGCCACCACAGAAACCGTATTTCTCGATCAGCAGCACTGATTTCCCGGCTTCTCCAGCCACTGTTGCGGCTGCAACCCCGGCGGCACCGCCGCCAACCACCAGAACATCTACCTCGTCCAGCACCGGAAGATCCGGCTGCTGCTCATAGCGGCACACTGTTTTCCACGATTTGAAATCCATAATACTCACCTCTTGTTGTTGTGATATATCAGTTGAACATCAATCGTATTCAGAAGATATAGTCAGTGTCAAATCATTTTGCTATGCTGGCGATCAATCCTTTTCCAACATTCACCCATAAGCAGCCCCTGACGGATGAAGAACAAAAGCGACGTTGCCTACGATTTGCTGGAGCAGTTGATTACCTTCCGGGAACTGGAGCCAGGAACCATGGTTTCGGAGAGTCAGCTGATGAAACAGACAGAGCTGGGCAGAACCCCTATTCGAGAAGCGCTTCAGAAACTCGCCGCAGAAAAGATGGTGGAGATACATCCACGCAAAGGGATTCTGATTCCGTTAATGTCGGTCGAAGTACAGTTAAAACTGCTTGAAGTCAGGAGAACCCTGGAGGAACAGGCGGTACGGTTTGCGGCTCATCGCTCAACCGTCGCCCAGAAAGAAGCGATGCTTCAGCTCGCAGAACAGCTGCTGGACGAAACCCTTTATGGAAACCCTAAACGGTATGGAGAAACGTTGAAGAAGGTGCACCGTGCCGTTGCGGATTCTACTCAGAACGAATACCTCACCATGGCCATTCTTCCTCTACAGGGGCTTTCAAGGCGATTCTGGTTCGCTCACATTCAGTCATTCAACCGTGAGTTCGGAATTGCCGGAAAACTACATGCAGCAACCCTGAAGGCCATCTGCCATGGGGACGAAAGCAAAGCAGCGGAAGCCTCGCTGGCCGTCAACGATTACCTCACGGAGTTCGCTTACCACACAATCAGACGGTTCCCGGGTACGGCTCGGTAGTCTTTGCAAAATTGTGCATCCGTGCGGACGGTCGAATGAGGCTCAGTGACCGACCCGGGATCGGCGTTGTACCGGACTTTGCCGTACTTTTCTTGCGGGATGTCTACGAACAGGCTGGAGCCGTCACGCCCTACCCATCAGAATCCATAACGACAAGCCGGCAACCACGGAAAGAAGCACGGCCACATGAACAGCCAGGTTCTTCCAGGCCGTTGGGGCAGGCTTTCTGGCGAAACGAAAGTATTCGTCACCAAACAGCCCAACGCCGCAGCCCTCACAGTAGTTTTTTGAGTAAGAAAGCCTCAGCTCGGATGGGTCAAATTTTTTCCGACAGCTGTAGCAACTCGGCTTGATCATTCCGGGCTCCGGGCAGAGCGGTGTTCGGTCAACAATCGGCAACTCCCCACCCCCTGCGCCTGCAGGTACTCACAAAACGCCGTCACATCGGGATTGGTGAACTCACTGGCAACGGAAAACAGCGTGTTTTCGCCCAGAGCTGACGACGGCGCCGGATGAATGATTCTGGCGTCATCGCCGGCCACGTTGGTACAGCCGGCGATCGGAACACCTCGGCGTAACCTGGTGAACAAAAGAGTAAGCCGCCCTCTCCAGAAAGAGCCAGGTCTATCGCGGCCACCCACCTTATGCAATAATGATATAACAATATTCCATTTAGATAACATTGTAAGGACACAGAACGATGAAAAGGATTTTAGCGTGCACCTTTATTTCGGCATTAATGGTCGGTTGCGGAGGCAGCGGTAGTGGAAGCGACCTGGAAAAAGCCGACGAGAATACCACTCCCGGTTCAGGTTCATCTGACGGGAACGACGATAGTGGCCCCATGACGCCCCCCGATCAAGTCACGGTACTCGAGGGCACCTGGAAGAAACAATGCGGGCACGTGGAGGGCGAAGCACACTACGATATCGTAACGGTCTCTTTCACCCGCAGCGCATTTGCCACAAGTATCGAGAACTACATCGATAGCGCTTGCACCACCCCGTTACCGGAAGCTCCAAATCCTACCTCATCAGGCAACTTCACACTCGGTGAAGACGTTTTACTGAGTTCCGGCCTCACCGCTACCGAACTCACGTCGCATGTGACTCAGTTCAATGGCGCCGACTTCGAGATCGACGAGTACAATGTCGTTTACATCAACAACAATATTCTCTACACAGGAGAAGGCACAACCAGTTCGCCAGACCAGCGACCAACCAGTCTCGATTATGATCGTCCATTCTATCGACTGAACTAGGTTATTTGCCCAGGGGCGGGAATGACTCATCCTGCCCAGCCTGCCCAAGAGATTTTACGAAATTTTACTCCGGTTGCCGCTTCGGTACATAGCAAGCCCACCAACGCTCAGCTACCATGGCCCGCTGCTCTGAGCCCAGGCTCAATGGCAGGCAATACCCCAAAATAATCAAATAAGTAAGAAGGAACCTACCGTGCGAAACGCAAGGATTCTGGCGGTGCTAGCCGCTCTGCTCTACCTCACCGGCTGCGCCTCCGGCGCCAAAATGGGCAACATGGTGTACGACGGGCAAGTGAAGCCCTACGACGCGGCCCTGCAAAACAGTGTGGATGTCACCAACGTGTCGGGCGGCGAAGAGACCAACCCCGCATGGACCTCCGAGATCGACAACGACGCATTCGCTGGTGCCCTGAAGCAAACCCTGCAGAAACAAGGACTGCTAGCCGGTTCTGGCCGCTATCAGCTTGAAGCGCTCCTGCTGGAAGTTGACCAACCCGTCTTCGGGCTGGACTTCGAGGTAACCACCCACGTGAAGTACATCCTGACCGACCGTGAAAACAACGGCGCAGTCGTCTTGAATGAAACGATCACTGCCCCCTACACCGCCACCATTGGCGATGCCTTCGCTGCCATCAAGCGCCTGCGACTGGCCAACGAGGGATCCGGAAAAGCCAACATTCAGGGCCTGGTTGAGAAACTCTCTGAACTGCAAATCCAGCCCGGCAACATCTCGCTGGCGCAATAACTTTCCTGGAATTCAGCACTTCTACAAGGAAGCACCATGAAGTACCCGTTACTAGTCGCTCTGGCCGCGATCGCGTTTCTATCAACCGGTTGCGCGTCGATCGTCTCCGGAACCGATCAGAAACTTACCTTCAACAGCGAGCCTGAAGAAGCCACCGTTACGGTTTCCGGCCGAGTACTCGGTAAAACCCCGCTGACTGTGCCGGTGGACCGGGCCTCCAACCAACCCATTACCTTTGAGAAGGAAGGCTACGAGACCCACACCGCTCAGCTTTCCACCACAACCAACCCGTGGTTCTTCGGAAACATCGTGATTGGAGGGCTGATCGGTTCCACTACCGATGGCGTCTCCGGTGCCATTCACGAATTCTCACCGGACCAGTACTTCGTCACCTTAAAGCCCGACACGCCAACGGGAATATCAACCTCCAAGCCGCGACAGATCAAAGAAATCATCATCGCGTTCAGCGGAGAGTTCCGCCACCAGCTGGCCAGCGGTGGTGGTGAAAAGGTGGACACCATCGTGCACTTGCTGGGCATCGACGCCACGCAGAAAGACACCACCGTCCGGGCACTGAACCAGCTTGCCCTGGCGAACGAGAACGACCTTGAACTGGCTAAAACGATTATTGAGGTTTACGACGTTCAGTAAGGAGCCAAGAGCCACTTTCGAAACCGGGGCAGACCTGTTCTTCAAACCACGAATATAGATCTGTTCCGGCTCTCTCGATTCAGAAAATTATACCTGCCTATATCACCGCCCCCACAAGCGTGCTAAAAATCTCCTCCCTGCGATAGCCTGGGCATTCTCCCCGCCAGGTTCTCAGTCTGTCAGATAAATTATTCTTCAAAGGACGGTGACTATGATTGTATGTGGAGTTGAACTGACGGGCAGCGATGCGGTGGTGTGTTTGCTGAATATAGACAGAGGGCAGTTCAACCTGCCGGAGTGCAAGGTGCGCAAACTGTCACTGCCGAAAAACCATAGCCGTGAGGACCTGAAGCGGTTCCAGGCGGCCTTTGCGGAGCTTATGACCGAGTACGGGGTCACCCGTGTCGCGATCAAAGAGCGGATGCCGAAAGGCAAGTTTGCCGGCGGTGCCATCAGCTTCAAATTGGAAGCTGCCATTCAACTGATCACCGATACTGAGTTAACTGTGACCTTGCTGCCCCCGGCACTGATCAAATCTACCCTGGCCTCCAACCCACTGCCCATTGCGTTCGCCGACACGGGTTTGAAGGTGTTTCAGGAAACAGCCTTTATCACCGCCTATGTCGCTCAGATGACCAGCATGAAAGGGGCCGCATCAATGTGAGTCTGCCGGTGCTCGGCTTCCACCGACACGCTGCCCCTATGACAACTGTTCCTGCGGCACCGCCTGATTTGAGCCTGCCTCTACCGCCTCATATTTATCCTCGGAACGGGCAATCACCGAAGTACACACCAGATCCCCGGTGACATTCATGGCCGTGGCCCCCATACCCACAAGGGCATCGATGGACACCAGCAGCGCTACGGTTTCAATGGGCAGGCCCACCTGGGCAAACACCGTAGCAATCATCACGATACCAGCGCCCGGGGCACCGGCCGTACCGATGGAGGCCAGGGTGCCGATCAGAACGATCTCCAGCATAGTGACAAAGTCCAGGGGCACCCCTATCACATTGGCGGCAAAGGCGGCAGAAATGGCAATGCGGATACCGGCCCCGTCCATATTGATGGTCGCGCCCAGCGGCAGGCTGAAGCCATAGATACTCTGGGGAACACCCAAACGCCGAGCCGCGTTCAAGGTCAAGGGCAGCGTTCCGGAGCTGCTCTGGGTGGCAAAGGCCGTGGCGACCGGAGCCCGGGCCTCACGAACAAAGTCCATAAGGTTAACGCCATTTAGACGCATAAGAACCCCGTAGACCACCAGCTGTACCGCCAGGGCGATGTACAACACCATGACCATATCCCCGAGGGCCAGTATCGTGTTCATGCCTTGCTCACCTGCAGTGCTGGCCACAATCGCAAACACACCAATCGGAACATACTGGAGCACCCCGGCCATCACCTTCATGGTGACCTCATTCAGGCCAGAAACCACACCATACACTCGCTCAGCGACTTCGCCGTGAGCCTTTGACTCCCGCAGCTTCAACAGGGCAATACCAAAAACAATCGCGGTGAAGATAATCCCCAGCAGGTTCGGCTCGGCAAAGGCCTCAACCATGTTGGTGGGAACAATATTCAGAAGTACCTGGATAAAGCCCGGATTCTCCGGCACTTCGACACTTTCCGAAGACGTCAATTCCAGGCCGCTGCCAGGCGAGAAAGCAGACGCTACACCCAGCCCCACCGTGATCGCCAACGCCGAGGTCAGCACATAAAAGCCCAGCATCTTCCGGCCCACACGCCCCATACTGCCAAGATTGGCCTGATTGATTCCCACCATCAGAGTTAACAGGACAATCGGCACAACCAGGAACTTCAGCAACCGAAGCAGCAACTCCCCCAATGGATCCAGCCATTCGGCCACCGCGGGCCCGCCCACCAGTCCTACAACCAGACCAAGAACAAGCGCAATACCAATGCGCAGCACCAGCGAAGTATTCAGATAGGCATCAAGTACAGCTTTCATGGAGGCTCCCGTTACACCCTGGCCCGTCAGTGAGCAGGCGTTCAAAAACATAAGGCCAGGGATTCTGGTCAGTACCGGCTCATGGGTAAACCGGTATTGCCACGTACTTTACTCACAGAAGCTGTGGATAAGTTTGTTAGGAACCTAGGGTTAAACTTCCATAAGCCTTGTGCCACAAGGCTTCGGGGAATCTGGTGCAATTATGGGCTATATGCGGGTGCTATATGGATATGAAGAATCCGTCTCAGCAGGGGTAGGAAAAGCTCCTTCCCTGGAGCGATTGCCTTCAGGCGTTGCGGCGCCGCATCATTCCCAACCCCAAAAGCGCGACACTCAGCAGGCCAAGGGAGCCGGGCTCAGGAACCGTTGAGACTTTCTCTATAACATTGAGAGTAATGGTGTAATCGTTAACAATGCCGTCCGGCAGCCTATTCAGACCTACAGAGCGTAATTCAGGTAATTCACGATTTACTTCCCAAAAATAGCTGCCTCCGGTCAGTCCGAATTCTTGAATGACAGGACCAGAAAAGTACACCCCAAACCAACTCGCGAATTCCCCATTTCCTCCGTCACCTGAAGCGTAATCAAGCGAGACGCTTTGGAGAATGGCGTTGTCCGGCATTAATACGTTAAATTGGTCAAAGTCAGCGTCGTAGCCATCTTCATCGGAAATGAACGTGCTGGACACGGTGCCAGAAATCGTATTGGCGCCAAAGCCCAAAGGATCACGAAGATACTGATCATTATCAAACCTAAGATCACCATCCACAGCCTCATCGTAAACCAGAGGCACTGCGCTGGCGTGCAAGCACCATACACTCAGAAGCACCGTCAGAAGCGATCGCATGTAGTTGTTGTTAAACATGATGACAATTTCCTTTTTTGGATTTAAATGCCGACCACGTCATTAAGCATTCTGCGTGCCACAGTACTTTTGTATTTCAGAATCAAAGGCCTGCACATAGCGGGTTTGTTATGCCAGAAAAATATGTAAAGTAACTCGGCATAAATTCACGTTAACTATCACCCTGGCCTGTCTTGGCATCAGCTCCTCCTTGCTCTTGGAAAACGGAATCCATTCTCCGCCGGACGCCGATCGAGGCGCCAACCACCAATCGGGATTCAACGGGCCGATCCCCCCATTAGCGAATACGGTTTGCTATACTGCCGGACAGCTGCCTACCCCGCCCGCCCAGTGAGTCGTCATGCAACCGTCCATCAAGCTCTACACCGACCTCTCCGGTTATTACGACCTGATGTGTGCCGACATCGACTACCCGGAACAAAGCAGCGCTGTACGCAGGCTTAACCAGTTGTTTGGAAACGGCGGTCGCAAGCATCTGGACCTGGCCTGTGGAACCGGCCCCCACATTCGGCATTTCCTCGACTCTGGCTACCAGAGCCAGGGCCTGGACATCAACCAGCCCATGCTGGATAAAGCGAAAGTGCGCTGCCCTGAAGCCAGTTTCACCCTGGGAGACATTGGCCGTTTTGCCTTTGACCAGCCTTTCGATCTGATCACCTGCTTGTTGTATTCCATTCACTACAACAGTGATATCGACCGCCTGACATCCTGCATCACCAGCGTTCACAATGCCCTGCAGGCCAAGGGTGTTTTCTGCTTCAACGCGGTGGACAAGAACAAAATCGACAACAACCTGTTCGTAACCCATACCGCAGAGCACCAGGATGGAGCCTTCACCTTCAGCTCGGGCTGGCACTACCACGGCCAGGGCGAGCAGCAGTCACTCAAGCTGCGCATTAAAAAAACCACCCACAATGTCAGCGAAACCTGGAAAGACGAGCATCCCATGGTGGCGTTGGGCTTTGAGGATCTGGCACAGCTGCTGGAGCCTTATTTCGAGGTGCATATATTCGAGCACGACTACGGCAAGATAGAGCCCTGGGACGGGCAGTCTGGCAATGCCTTGTTTGTCTGCGTAAAGGCCTAGAGCAAAACGGACCTGTGGCGGCTTACGTTGCCACGGTGACAGGCGGGGCTGATAGAGTAAGGAAAGAAAAGCCGGAGGACCTCACCCCATGGAAACCGTAGATATCTTCCTCTCGCTACTTTTCGGCTGCATCGGATTCGGGTACTTCATGCACTGCAAGCTCAGTCTGAACACCTTGACCCTCACAACCAACACTCTTGTCGATCAGCTTAGAACATGTACTTATGGAGTGCATGTTTCACTGGCAAAAATGTGTAACAACCGTTTGAGTGATAGCATGCAACTTTGCCATCCGATGACTTTCGTAAACGCCTGTTCGCAATTCATCTACACAGAGAACCTACGCGAAAGCCCCGAAAAACAGGTCTGTCACAGTTTCCCCCTGCTTATGAACCAAAAAAATAATCCTGTTCCGATTTCCACAAAGCCTGCTCGCAAGGATCTACACCCGAGGAATCTGCACAATCAGGGCTATGACCTCCCAGCTCTCGTAGAAACCCACCCGGCACTAGACCCCCATGTGAAAACGAACCCTCATGGCAACCTTTCCATCGATTTCGCAGACCCATTGGCAGTAAAAACTCTCAACGCCGCGTTATTAAACCGATACTACAACATTGTCGCTTGGGACATTCCGGACGGGGCACTTTGCCCTCCAATCCCGGGCAGGGCCGACTATATCCATTACATCGCTGACTTGCCCGGGCTTGATCAGCCCAGCATCAAGCTGCTGGATATAGGGACGGGAGCCAATGGCATCTACCCGCTACTGGCCTGCCAAATTTACGGCTGGCAGTGTGTCGGTAGCGACATCAATACGGAGTCGCTTGCGAACGTAGCCACAATCATCACCAACAACCCCGCACTCCAAGGTCGCTTCACGCTCCGCACCCAGCACGATAAAAACCACATGTTCGAAGGGATCATCCATGCTGGTGAGTTCTTTGATGTCAGCGTATGCAACCCGCCTTTCCATGCATCTCTCGATGACGCGATGAAAGGTAGCCGGCTAAAACTCAATAACCTTGCTCGCAATCGCGGTGAACAAAAAACAAAATCCGAATCCCCTACTCTGAATTTTGGCGGTCTGGGAGCAGAGCTTTGGTGCAAGGGGGGTGAGCAGCTGTTTCTGAAAAAGCTGATAAGAGAAAGCCAGGCGTATTCAACTCAATGTCGCTGGTTTACCAGCCTGGTTTCAAAAGCCGACAATGTTAAGCCCGCAAAGAAGTTGATTCGTAAGCTTGGTGCAGTCGATATAAGGGAAATTGAGATGAAGCAGGGAAATAAGATTACGCGGGTCTTGGCCTGGACATTCATCTGAGCCGCCCCGAGTTTAAGCCGTTTCTGTCCCGGTTTTCCTCCCAGAATCAGGCCCGAGGGCTCCCTAAATCTCGCTCATCAGCCACTCCTTGAAGGCTTTCATTCCGATGGTCAGCGGACGTTGCTTGCGGTAGACCAGATAGAAGGCCCGATTCGTATCCAACTGGATGTCGAAAGGCACCACCAACTTCCCCGATTTAATCTCACGGGACGTCAGGGTGCTATCAGCCAGCGCCACTCCAAGGCCCTCTTGGGCCGCCGCCGTGGCAAGTTGCCCGCTGGACATCTGTAAGCTGCCCCGGGCGGATATAAAATCCACGCCTGATTGTTGCAGCCAGTTCTCCCACTCCCACTTCCGTTTGCTGACATAAATCAGAGTGTGTTTAGCCAAGTCTTCAGGCTTCTCCAGCGGCAACTCGCCGTCCAGTAGCCGCGGGCTACACACCGGAACCAGCATAACTTTGCGCAGGAAATGCACTTCAATATCGTCCCATTCACCATTCCCGAAATAAACCGCCATATCGGTACTGGTGCGATCGAAATCCAGCAGCCCCATGGACGCATTAATTTCCAGCTCAATATCCGGGTACAGGGCCTGGAATCGAGCCATGCGTGGCATCAGCCAGCGGGTTAGGAAGTTGGGGGCAACACTGATCTTGACCACGTTGGATTCCTGGTTCGCGGTCAGTCGTTGGGTGGCCATTTCAATCTCATCGAACGCATGCCTGACCGATGAGAGATATTGCTCGCCTTCAGGGGTTAACGTCACCGCTCGCCTGCTTCGATCAAACAGTGAAAGCCCTAAATATTCTTCAAGTGTCTTCACCTGATGACTGACCGCCGATGACGTCACGAAAAGTTCCTTGCCAGCTGCGACAAAGCTGCGGTGTCTGGCCGCTGATTCAAATACCCGAAGCGCATTCAGGGGTGGTAGGTGGCGCATAACTTCGCTCGACTGATGAGATTAATTCATCAGTCTGATGAGAAAGGATCGCTTTTTCAAGAGTCTCGTACTCATTATCATAAGTCCTGTAGAAGATACTCACTTATCGAACCAGGACACACCACCATGACTTATCAGGCTCCGAAACTGAACGAACAGGGCTCTATCGACATTGATTACTACACAAAGCTTGCATCGCAGGAACGAAGCGAATATATCGCGCAGATGGCGGTGTCACTCAAAGCCAAAATCAAGTCCTTCTTCCACGTGAAGCTGCCGAAACTGTCCGTTAGCCATTAATTCGTGTTCCGTTTAGCGCTCGATGGCCTTATGTGGAGACTGGCTGGTTTTGCTCAAACTGGCGAACCAGCCTGATTGCGCGTTGAACGATGAAGAATCAGATCCGAGCCTTCCAAAACCTCCAGGGCTTCGGGACGCATCTTGCTGTGGGTGTCTGCGATCACTCCGATTTGCATGCTTACGCCCTCCTAATCCGTCAATGACTCCAGAAAAGAGGCCCAGGTTACCCAAATAACCGAAATAAAAGATCTGGCCAGCTGCAAGGCCATCATTGCCAACCTGACATGCGCGGATTTCAGCGAGATCACTTTTGCGGCTTTCTCGCGGGCCTGACCTCGTATCGCAGATTCAATCGGTGTGCGTTCCGGGGATGCTGTTCAGAAGCTCGGCATTTGTGGGGTATTTCTCAAGCAGCTCAACCAGCCTTCTTGTGCCCTCTAGCGGTTTGAGACCGCTGAGCGCCCTGCGCAACGCTCTTATTTTGTCTAAATGTTTCGGATCTAACAGCAGCTCTTCCCGGCGTGTACTGCTTTTCGAAATGTCCAGCGCGGGGAAGATTCGCTGATTCGCAACGTCTCTTGATAAAACCAGCTCCATGTTCCCCGTGCCCTTAAATTCCTCAAATATAACCTGGTCCATACGGCTGCCGGTATCAACCAGAACGGTTGCCAAAATGGTCAGCGACCCGCCATTCTCGATGTTTCGTGCAGCGCCAAACAACCTCCGCGGGATCTCCATCGCTCGCGCATCAACCCCGCCAGACATAGTACGGCCGCTGCTCTTTCGCTCCGCATTATGCACACGCGAAAGCCTCGTGAGAGAATCAATCACAATCATGACGCTGTCTCTTATACACATCTCCGAGCCCACGAGACGGACTCCTATCTCG
>CAJXOQ010000092.1 GCA_913057975.1 uncultured Marinobacter sp. | reverse complement strand
ACGAGATAGGAGTCCGTCTCGTGGGCTCGGAGATGTGTATAAGAGACAGTTAAACCCATACTTCAACGGAACTGACCTCATTATGACCGTCAGCACTGTCTTTCTCCTTGCCTGCATCGGTGTGCTCTCCCTGTTTTGCCAGTGGCTCGCCTGGCGGGTTCGCATGCCGGCCATCCTGTTCCTGCTGGCCGGCGGCATTGCCGCGGGGCCGCTGCTGGGATTTCTGGACCCCGAAATCGTGTTTGGAGACCTGCTGTTCCCGGTCATTTCCCTGGCTGTTGCCATCATCCTGTTTGAAGGCAGCCTGACGCTCCGTTACGAGGAAATCCGCGGCCATGGCAAAATGGTCCGCAACCTGATTCCTGTCGGCTCCATTGTCACCTGCATCATTGGCACCCTGGCCGCCCGCTGGATCCTTGATGTGTCATGGGAGGTGGCGCTCCTGTTTGGCGCCATATCCATCGTCACCGGCCCTACCGTCATCGCCCCTCTGCTCCGATCCGTGCGACCGGATGCAAAACTGGCCAACATCCTGCGCTGGGAGGGCATCATCATCGACCCAGTGGGCGCCCTGCTGGCGGTACTGGTCTTCGAGGGCATTGTGTCCTGGGGCCAGGGCAACGTATTCAGCCACTCGCTGTATATTTTTGGCAAGACCCTGGCAGTGGGCTTCCTGATTGGCGCTGTCGCGGGCTGGCTGAACGGCATTGCGTTGCGCAAGCACCTGCTGCCGCAATACCTGCACAACGCCGGCACCCTGACGTTCATGCTCGGGGTCTATGCCCTGTCGAATGAAATGGCCCATGAGTCTGGCCTGCTGACGGTCACTGTGATGGGCATCTGGATGGCCAACATGAAGCAGGTCCCCATCGACAGCATCCTGGAATTCAAGGAATCCCTGAGCGTGCTGCTGATTTCCGCTCTCTTCATCATCCTGGCGGCACGGGTGGAGTTCGAAGCCATCGCTCAACTGGGCTGGGGGCTGGTGGCCGTGCTGGCGTTGCTGATGCTGGTCGCACGCCCGGCAAGCATCTTCCTGTCGGCCATTGGTACCAGCCTCAACTGGCGCGACAAACTGTTCCTGAGCTGGATCGCTCCCCGCGGCATTGTGGCCGCTGCCGTATCCGCCCTGTTTGCGTTTCAGTTGCAGAAACTGGGCTACGAAAGCGCCGGCGCTCTTGTACCACTGATATTCATGCTGATCATCGCCACCGTCACCCTGCAGAGCCTTACCGCAAGGCCGCTAGCAAGGTTGCTGAAAGTCGCCGAGCCGGCGGAATACGGGTTCCTGATACTCGGCGCCAACCCGGTGGCTCGAAAAATCGGCCTGGCGCTGAAAAAGCTGGAGGTCCCGGTTACCCTGGCGGACACCAACTGGGAGAACGTCAAACAGGCGCGCATGGAAAACCTGCAAGTGTATTTCGGCAATCCGGTGTCGGAGCATGCGTCGACTCACCTGGATCTCACCGGCATTGGTAATTTGCTGGTTATTTCTCCCTACAAGCACATGAATTCCCTGGCAACCTATCATTTCCTGGACTGGTTCGGAAAAGACTCAGTGCTAACCCTGGCCGAAGGGGATCAGGACCAGAAGGCCCGGCACCAGACCGCCGAGAAAATACAGCTTACGAGAGGACTCTTCGACGGTGTGAGCTACGCCAAGCTGGCCAGTCTGGCCAGCCAGGGGTATACGGTGAAAACCACCCAACTCAGCGAGGAATTTACGTTCGAGGATTTCCTGGACAGGTACGATCGCCAGGCCATGGTGCTGTTCGTGGTGAACACGCGCGAACACATCACGCCGGTCAAGAGCATGGACGCCATCAAGCCCGAGAAAGACTGGACATTGGTAAGCCTGGTGCCACCCCAGGCGCGGAAGGAACGCAAGGAGCGGGATACCGGGGAGTCACCGGAACCCGCTCCAACCTGAGCGTATCAGCGGGCCCCGCAGTCCAGGACCAGCTTACCCCGGACGTGCCCGCCCTCCAGCAAGCGGTGGGCATCGGCGACCTGATCCAGCGGGAAGGCCTTGTCGATATGAACACGGACGTCGCCGTCTTCGATCAGTTCGGCGATCTCATCGAGATGAAACACATCCGGACGGACGGTCATGCCATGGGCTCTCAACCCAAGGGACTCCGCCGCGGTTATGATCTCATCCGCCGTCACGGTGGGAATCGTGACCAGTACGCCGTGCTCGCTCAGGGTATGCAGGGAACGCTTGCCGGTTTCGCCGCCGACCAGATCCAGCACCACGTCCAGGCCATAGCACTCGTCTACAACGTCGGTGGTGTGGTAATCAATCACCTCATGGACGCCAAAAGCCGCCAGGAAATCGCGATTACTGGCTGAAGCGGTGGCGATCACATGGGCGCCCCGTTCGAGCGCAAACTGCACGGCGAAATGCCCGACTCCGCCTGCACCGGCGTGAATCAGCACTTTCTGGCCTGCCTCCAGTTCCGCCACTTCGAACAGCGCTTGCCAGGCGGTCAGCGCGGCCAGCGGCAAAGCGCCGGCAGTCACCAGGTCCAGTTCCTCGGGCACGATGGCCAACTCGTCGGCGCGAGCCACTGCGTATTGGGAATAACCTCCTCCGCCAGCCGGAAAGCCCACCATGCCCATCACCCGATCGCCTGGCGCCAACGTCGTCACGTCAGCACCAACCGCAATCACTTCGCCCGAAACATCGTAGCCGGGAGTCCATGGCAGGTGGTCTTCAATCTGCCGGGCGGCAAATCCCAGGCCTTTCCGCGTCTTCCAGTCGATGGGGTTCAACCCTGCGCCCGCCACCCTGAGCAACACGTCCTCGGCGCCCGGTTCGGGGATGGTGGAACTTTCGATCCGCAGTACGTCAGTATCGCCGAAGTGGTCATAGACCACGTGACGCATGGCATGACCAGAATTCGGATCAACGGTGTTTTCCATGGGGCTCTCCAGACAGCTTCAGGGACAGGATCATTTGTTCAGACTAGCAGAATCCTCAAGGTGTGGTATCAAAGCCGCGACCACCGGGCACCATCGCGCCACCGAGGATGTCAGCGTATTCCGCGGGCATACGTGAGGGCCTCTGGCTCTTCATGTTGACACAGGCATGGGTGGATACCGCCCGCACCAGGGTCTTGCCATCGGATTCACGCACCAACTGGAATTGCCGCGCCGAGCGAAAGCGTCCATCGAACCCGGTCAGCCAGGTGCCCAGCACCAGCCGGTCTCCGGCATTGGCGGATGCCAGGTAATCGATTTCTGTACGGGTAATGGCCATGGCTTTGCCGGTTTTTTCATGCAGCTCCCAGGTCATGCCCAGGCTGTCGATGTGCTGCCAGCTGATATCTTCAAGCCAGCGCACGTACACCACGTTGTTGGCGTGCCCGAGCCTGTCGGTGTCCGCGTCCCGGACGTCGATAGTCATGGTGAATGGTTCGGGAAGATCCCAGTTCACCGGATCAAACTCACTCATTTTCGCTGCCTCCCAGCCCCGGAATAGCTGACAAGGCTAGCCGGCCGATGCGGTCGTTGTGAAGTGACCCGAAGTAGAGGTAACCGTCATGGGGATTGACCGACGTGATCTCCTGAAGATGGGTACCCTTGGTATCGTGAAGGCTGGCAATCACGCTGCCGTCCTCGTCCATGGCCACTACAAGCCCGTATTCCTGGGGCTTCGGCTTGAAGTAGTCCGGCAGTTTGGCCAACAGGTCTTTCAGCCATGGCTGCCGATGCAGGGCATCCACCTGGGCATTCCGGAGCGTGGGAAACGCAACCCAGTAGCGGCCCTCGTGATCGACCGCCAGGTTGTCGGGGAACCCGGGCAGGTTGTCGGCGAACACTTCCGCCTGCCCGGGATAGCGGCCACCGATCCAGTACTTGAGAATTCGATACTTCCAGGTTTCGTTCACCAACAGGTACTCGCCGTCCGGCGACACCGCCACGCCGTTGGCAAAATGCAGGTTGCTGAGCAACACCTCGGTTTTACCGGTGGCCGGATCATAACGAAGCAGGCGACCGTGGGGGCGCATCTCAAGCAAATCCAGCCGATACTCGGGCTCACGGTATCGCGAACTGGCATCCGTAAAATAGATGCGGCCGTCCGGGGCAATATCCACATCGTCGGTGAAACGAAAAGGCAAGCCTTCTGCCTCTCGGGTCAGCACGGTGACGGTCTTGTCCGGCGCAATGGAGAGAAGCCCCTTCCAGGCATCTGCCACAATGAGGTTGCCGTGACGATCAAACACCATGCCCAGGGGCCGGCCTCCGGTTTCCAGCCACTTCTCCGTCTCGCCATCCGGTTTAACCCGGACAATCCAGCCATCCTGCGTGCCGGTGTAGAGAATGCCGTCGTCATCCACCGTGGTGTCTTCCGGACCGTAAACCTCTCCCCTGGCCAGCAGGTCTGCCAGCCTCAAGCGTTCGTTGGGGCCCAGCTTACCGGTCAATGGCTGCGGCGAAGGGGCGTTCCAGGCCTGACTGTTGATGGGAGATGGCGACAACAGGAAACCACCCAGCACCAAAAAACCAATCAGCAATGCGCCCAGAAGCCACTTCATAGAGGATGCCTGTTCCTGTCAGATACGATTCCGTAACCTTATCAGACACCCGCCGGCGGCTAAACTGGCTGGCATCCGTCGTCACCAGGCGCTATTCGGTGAGGAAACGTCGGCAAAGCGCCGCAAAGCTATCGGGCTTCTCTGCGTGCAACCAGTGCCCTGTACCGTTGATGATTCGCAAGTCCGCTGCGGGAAAGCGCTGGCGGATGTCGTCGCGGTGTTTTTCCTGAATATAGGCCGAATCGGCTCCCTTGATAAACAATACCGGACCTTCAAACGGCCCCTCCCCCTCCGGTGCATGGGCAAGGCGGGGATAACATTGCTCTATCACCGGTAGGTTCAGCCGCCAACGGTACGGTCCGGGATGCTGGCTTTGTTCGTCATCCCCCACCCGCACCAGGTTTTTCAGCAGGAACTGCCTGACACCAAGCTCCTCTACGTAGTTCGCCAGCACACTGTCGGCATCCTGTCGCGTGCGGATCGAGCCCAAATCCACTGAGGTCAGCCCCTCCAGCACCGCATCATGACGGGGTTTATAGGTCACCGGTGAGATATCCGCCACGATAATTCGCTCAACCCGGCCCGGAGCTTGCAACGCCACCTGCATCGCGGTCTTTCCACCCATGGAGTGGCCCAGAATAGACGCCTTTTCCAGCCCCTGAGCGTCCATGTAAGCCAACACATCGTCGGCCATAGCCGGGTAATCCATGGTGTCGGTATGGGGGGACGCGCCGTGATTGCGCTGATCCAGAGCATGAATCTGCCACTGGTCCTGCAGGCGACGGGTGATGCCTCCCAGATTTTCCAGCGAGCCAAACAGGCCATGGAGAAGGATCAATGGCGGGCCTTCGCCGGTAATGCGGTGATTGAGTTCAACACTCATGGTCAGGACCTCCTGGAGTCGCCGGTTAGGTTCGTGTGATAACGGGTTACTATCGTTAAGGCGACTACATTACCATCGAATGTTATTGGCACAAGGGCAAACCGCAGGCTTGCCGACAACCGGCCAGATATTTCAGGAAAAAAAAAGCCGGGGTCTCCCCCGGCTCAGGTCATGAACGTTTGCTGAAACTGATTAGCAGTAGTACATGCTGTTCAGGTACTCAGCCAAAGCGGCGATATTGGAGCGCTCCAGCTCGTTATGGGGTACAAAAATTTCCAGTTCCATGAAAACACCTCCAATCCAGATGTGCGGGTGAGAATCCTCAATGAGTTAATGCTATCGTTGTTAGGACAATAAACCGTTGACAGGCTGTCCCACAGGTTTGACATTTTGTATCAGCGCCGATGAATTCCTGTTAACCCTCAATCATAGGTGACCGTGAACTCGCCCCAGGCAAAAGCCACCACATCCCCAATGGTTGCAGCCTCCAGCACGCTGGCGCTGGTTCACTATCTGGACCGTCGAGGCGTGTTGGACGTCCCCGCCGTTGAGCAGATCGCCGGGTTCAACAGGAGCGAGCTGGCAGACCCGGATCTGCGCATTCCAGCTGAGTGCCACTACCGCCTGTGGGCACACGCCGAGAAAGTAACTGGAGACCCTGCCGTTGGCCTCCATGCTGGCCAGGTGGTCGATCCTGACCGAATGGGGCTGGTCGGCCATGTTTTCTTCAATTGCGACACTCTCGGCGAGGCCGTTACCCAGTATGTTCGCCTGCACCGGCTGATCAACGAATCGGTGATCCTGAGCTTTGAACGGACCGGCGAGCAGGCCATCCTGACCTGGCAGGCGGACACCCCCGGGCACTACTGTCGCCAGGATATGGACCGAACACTGGCGGCGGCTCTATGCCGCACACGGCATTTCATCCACCCTTCCATCGTTGCCGAGTGGGCCGAGATCGCCCATCCGAAACCAGGCTATGCCGACGAGTACCGGCGATTACTGGGGGGCCCGGTGTTTTTTGGCTGTGGTGCAACTCGCCTGGCCTTCAGTAGCCGCCACCTGAGCCATCCGATTCCCCATCGCAATCCCTATGTTTATTCCGCCGTGCTGAAGCAGGTCAACGCAGTGTTGGCCCGGCTGCAAAGCAGGCGCACCTTCGGCCGCAAGATCCGGCGACTGATTTCACGTCAGATGTCCACCGATCGCATTGACGCCGACACTTTGGCGAAACAGTGCCATATGAGCCGGCAAACCCTGTATCGACGGCTGAAAAAGGAAGGGCTTGGATTTCACGAGCTAGTGGAGGAAGTCCGCAAGGACAAAGCCCTCCGCTACGTGGCGTCGGATCACTACGCATTGGGCGAAATCGCTTTCCTGCTGGGCTTTTCCGAGCTCAGCGCCTTCAGCCGCGCGTTCAAACGCTGGACCGGGATGGCGCCAGCCCAGTACCGTGCCCGCCACCTGAACATCGACAATGGAGACGCGCCGGAATGAGTATCGCAGATGTGCCCTGGCTGCCCCTCGCACTCGCCCTGATCTACCTGGCTGCGGCCGCCTGCATCTATCGGATACTGATGACATACCGCGTGGCACAGGGTGCCATCGCCTGGATTCTGGCGCTGATCGGCCTGCCCTATGTTGCCGTTCCCATGTTCCTGTTGTTTGGACGCAACCGGTTCGGCGGCTATATCAGGGCCAGACGCACCGGCGACGCCGCGCTGACGGAACTGCTCAACCATTTCGAACAGCAGACTGCTGCAATCAGAAAGCGCGCCGATGAACATTTTCCAGACGAACTCCAGGTACTCTGCAAACTGGGCCGACAGCCGTTTACCACCGGGAATCGATGCGACCTCCTCAAGAATGGAGAAGCCACCTTTGAGGCGCTGTTCGATGCCATGGAAAATGCCCGACACTACATTCTCCTGGAGTTCTATATTGTTCGCTCCGACAAGGTCGGCCAACGCATCAAGTCGATCCTTAAGCGAAAGCTGGCCCAGGGCGTTCAGGTCTGGTTCCTCTACGACGACATTGGCAGTGTCTGGCTACCGCGGAAGTACCTCAGGGAACTGGCCGCCGCTGGCGCAAAGGTTGCCTCGTTTGGGGACGGCAATTTTCGCCGCATGCGCCTGCAGGTCAACTTCCGCAATCACCGAAAACTGCTGGTCTGTGATGGTGAGGTGGGATTTGTCGGAGGCATCAACCTCGGCGACGAGTATCTGGGCACTGCCATGGACGAGGAGCCCTGGCGTGACAGCCACTGCCGCATCACCGGCCCGGCGGTGACCGGGCTGCAACTGGCCTGGCTTGAGGACTGGAACTGGGCCAGTGAGGACTTCCCGACGCTCAACTGGACATCTTCCATGCCGGCACCTGGCAATCAGGAAGTCCTGATTCTGCCCACCGGCCCGGCGGATACCTACGAAACCTGCACGCTGTTTTTCCTCAATTGCATCAACAATGCCCGCACGCGGATCTGGATCGCCTCGCCCTACTTCGTGCCCGACGTCCAGATCATGAACGCCTTGCAACTGGCAGCCTTACGGGGCGTGGACGTGCGAATCATTATCCCCGAGAAATCCGACAGCCGGCTGATACGGCTGGCTGCGTACTCGTATCTGGTACAGGCATGTCGCGCCGGCATTGGCATCTATCGCTACCAGCCGGGCTTCATGCATCAGAAAGTCGTATTGGTGGATAACCGTTACGCGGCCATTGGCACCGCCAACCTGGACAACCGCTCGATGCGACTGAACTTCGAGATTACCGCCATCAGTACCGCCGTTGAGTTTGTGAACGGCATTGAACATCTTCTGGAACAGGATCTCACCACCAGTCGCCTGATGACGGAACGGGATTACCGGGACCGCTCAGTGGCCTTCCGGTTGACGTGCCGCACCATACGGTTGCTAGGCCCCCTGCTCTGAAACCGCCCACCAGGGCCTGATCAGTTTTGGTGTGCCCATTTTCCATACGCAAAGAATGTGAGAGTATTCCAGAACCATTGAGCCAGCATGCTGTAACGAAGCAGGACCATGACCACATTCAAGCCCCGCGAAACTCTGACCGAACAGGTCGCCCGTCACATCGAAAACCTCATCGCATTCGGCCAGCTTCGCTCCGGCGAACGCATCTATGAAAGCGCCATGGCAAAGCAAATGGACGTGAGCCATGGGTCGATCCGCGAAGGCTTGCTTCTGCTTGAAAAACGCCACCTGGTACAGAACGTGCCCCGCAAGGGCGCATTCGTTACGCCGCTGGACGAATATTTTGTACGCAGCCTGTACGAAGTGCTGCAACTGTACCTGACCCATACCGGGCGCAAGCTGGTGCGGCAGTGGCAGGCAGCCGACATCGACAAGCTCGAATCCCTCTACCAGCGCATGAAAGGCTGCCACGACAATAACGACCTGCTGGCGTTTCTGGAGCTAGGCATAGAATACACTCAGGCGTCGCTGGCCTATGCCGACAACTATTTCATCATTTCCGCCATTGAGGATCTGTGGCCATCGGCGAAACGTTGCGCCTTTGTGGCGTTCCAGCGCGGTGGCAACCGGGTGCTGGAAGACAATCTGGCCCATGTGCGGGAATCGATAGGTGCCATCAAGGAACGGGACGAGGAACGTCTTGCGGCTATTCTGGCCGGGTACGCAGAACAACAGTGTCAGCAGGTGCTTGACGCTATCCACAGCGCATCGGCTACGGCTTGAGCAACGGGCAGCTCATTCGAACAGGCGGGTAAACGAAAAGCCGACGTTGAGATAGGCACTCCAGTCATCCCGGTTGTTGTAGGCCGTGGCAATCTGTACCGGCCCCAGAAAGGTTTCAACGCCGGCAAACAGACTCCCAGAGCGCAACAGGTTGTTCCAGCGAGCTTCCCCCAGCGAGGACCAGGCGTTACCAGTCTCGAACCCGGCTCCGGCAAACCAGGGCACAAACGGCCCACCAAATTCCTGCCGGACGAAGACGCCCGCCAGGGCCGCATCCTCTCCCGCCACTTCGCCCTGACTGTATGCCGATAGCCGGTGAAAGCCGCCCAACAATACTGAATTCTCGATGCCTGCAACGCCCTTGGTGACCGCATTGGCATACAACAAGCCGGTGATACTGGCCCGTCTCCAGCTTGCGGTGCCCAGGGCCATGACGGTGACTGAATCAAAGTGACGGTCGGACCCAAGGCCCGGGCGCTCGAATCGGCCGCGAATACCAGCGAACCCGCCGGATTCCGGCAGGAAGGTATCGTCGAGGGAATCGTGAACGAGCTGGAGCCGGAGACTGCCACTCTGGATCGAACCAGAGGGCCCCATAGGCTCGCCAATCTGCTCGTCGACAGTGGCGTAGCCCCGCACATATTCAAGACGCACCTCGCCGTTCACTCCCAACTCGGTGCCCAGAGCCAGATCAACCTGGCGGTTGGTGATATCCACTTCGGTAATGCGCTCGCCTTCGCCATCGAACGCGCTCAGGCTATCACGGGAATAGGTAGCGCCCAGAGTGAGGAATCTTTCGAAGCCGTAGTCCAGTGGTTGGAACCACTCGGTTCGAACCCGGGGTTGGGTGCCTAACTGGAGCCCGGTTGTCCACTCACCACCCAGGGCATTCAGGCCGGTCATCCGCAACGATGTGGCGACATTGAACCGAGTATCGTTCTCGAAATTGTCTTCGTAGTTCAAGCCAAAGGACAGGTAGTTCGGCCCCCAGCTTTTCTCGCGCACCCGGATAACCAGATCCGTACCCGGTCCGTCGGTCGGCACCAGCGAATAGGAAACGGTTTCATAGTAACCGAGGCCGTAGATACGCTTGAGATCCTCCTCCAACGCCTGCACGTCCAGAGGCTCCCCCGTCTGCTGCCGTATACGCTCGCGAAGGAAATCTCCCGCCAGGCGTGAACGGTCATCAATGCGAATGTCGCTGATAACACCCGGGCTGAACGAGTGTGCCTTTAACCGGTTGCGAAATCGGTCCCACTCATCGTCACTGACACTCAGGTGACGAAGCTCACCGGCGTGACCACGCGCACTGCTGGCGCCCAGTTCGAACAGCGCCGGGGCCTCGTAGAAATCCGCCGAGGACAGCCCCTTCAGATCCGGCCGAACCAGGATGTCCTGATCATCCAGCAACTTGAGCTGTCGCTCGGTATTTTGCCGCGTCATCATGGTGGTCAACTGGCCAACCACAGAAAACGCCTCGCGTATATCCTCCCGCTCCAAAAGGGGATCAGTGATATCTACGGCAATGACAATATCGGCTCCAAGCTCATGAGCCACACTGATCGGCAGGTTGTTGGCCACGCCTCCGTCCACCAGCAAACGCCCATCGAGCGTGACGGGTGCATAGACGCCGGGAATGCTCATGCTGGCGCGGATGGCTTCCGACAGGTTGCCACTGCCGATGACAACTTCCTCACCGGTTTCCAGATCCGTGGCGATTGCCCTGAATGGAATGGCCAGTTCATCAAAATCCTCAACGAGGGCGGCATCGCGGGTGAGCTCATTGAGAATAAAACCCAGGTTCTGGCCGGCTATGATACCGCCACCCAAATGCAGGCCGTCCAGGCGCACACCGATACCGGGGGACACGGGATAGCGCCAGCCCTGGCGTTTGCGCCTGACGGGCTTGTAGGCACGTCCCGGGTCGTCACGGAAACTGGATACCCAGTCCATCTCAATAAAGCGCTCTTCAATCTCCTGGACTTCCATACCGGAGGCATAGAGTGCCCCAACGGCAGAGCCGGCACTGGTACCCACCACAATATCCACTGGCACCTTCAGCTCTTCCAGCACTCGCAGCACACCCACATGGGCCATGCCCTTGGCTCCACCGCCGCTTAGCACCAGGCCCACTTTCGGCCGCCCAACATCAGCTATGAGGGGCATGGCTGCGAGCATCGCGAGCAGGAGGCCAATCAATCGAGCTGGTAACATCATCCCGTCCAACTGTCAGGCATCGTCTGCGGGATCCTCGTCCGCCAGCGACAGGTGGGAAACATCTGGCACAACCGGTGGTGGAACCTCACGCTTCACACCCAGGTCGCTGCCCGGAGGCGCCAGCGACCAGTCTTCCAGGTGCTGGAACATGGGAGCGGGAGCCTCCCGGTGCTCCTCCAGCGTGACGCCAACGGGGTCAAGTGTCAGTCCGGACCCGGAAAGAATGCTGTCGACCTTGTCGCCCGCCACCGGCAAGCGGTCGCCCGGCTCAACGGCAACGGCGCTTCCTGATCTGGTATCATTGCGCGCCGGCTCCGCCGGAGGCGCTGAAGGTACTGGTTTTGGCTCTGACGGTGATTGAGCGGCGGGTGCCGTACGCGCGGCAGAGGTGACAGCGCCCTCCATGGGCTGCACATAAGCCACCATGCCGTGCTTTTGCAGCACCGAGCGGTACTTTTCCGCCTGGACTTCCTCCAGCTTGTTGCGGATAACAACTGGCTGACCGCTGAACATACGCTCAATCTGGTCCACCGTTGCCTTGAACAGGGTTCTGGCATTACTGCGAGCGGTTGCCGGGTCGGTCCCCGGTGTGCATTCACCTTTAAAGACGAGTTGGAACATCATCCTGCCTCTATGCGCTTCTGTTTTTATCCATAGTAGTTGATCCTGGCAGGCTCCGGAAATCCACACCCAGCCGACGGATCTTCTGAACATTGCAAACAATTGAAAAATGCGCGCAAAAAATGCGCAAACTCGTTCGCACTCTGCGATAATCAACAGTAACTAAACGTTACATATGTTTACACTGATCAACGAACCGATTCCAAAGGAGTGGCTCTCATGGCCATCAAACGCATCACCGGCGCTCTCAGCCTGTTACTGGCACTGGCTTCACAACCGGTCATGGCTGGCAACCTGGACGTGTTGCTCAGTGGAATCTTCCCCGATAAACAAGCCACTTACATTGGCTATGAAAGCATTGAGCGTGAAGACATTCCCGCCACATCGGCTGTCGAGCGTAAATACCTGATCGTCGATTTCCGGTTCGAGTCCGAGCCGCCCCAGGAACAACTTCAGGCCAACGTGCACCGGGTCTGCATGGCTCTGCTGAAAGATCGCGAGCTGATTCGTTCGCTGTCCGACTCGGGCTACGACATGGTCGCCGTCGCCTTTGACCGCAAGTCGCAGTTCGACTGCCTCTGACACGTTCCAGTCACTGATCCCGTCCCAGAAGGCGCGGAAAGGATTCGAGAGCACTGTTCACGGAATCCAGATTAAACGCCTCCACGTCCGCCAGCAGTTTCTCTCCATATCGTGTAACCGAGGGCGAACGGAACCGCTTACCCCATACCAGCACCCGGTTGGCAAAATCCTTCATCTGTTCCGGATCGCCGCTTTCCCGCACCGTCTCCCACTCGTCGCCAAAATCTCGTGCAAGCTGTTCCTGCAGCCATCCGCGTTCCTGCATACTGAGTGTCTGGGCCAGCAGACGCTCCGATTCCTCGGGTGTGCCATCGTCTTCGGCCTGGGCGCCCGTTGCCTCAACCCGAGGAAGCTTGACCGTAAAGGTGGAGCCCGACCCGGGCTCACTTTCAACCTGTAGTTCACCACCCATCATCCGCACCAGCTTGCGGCTGATGGCCAGGCCCAGCCCCGTACCCCCATAACGCCGCGTGTTCTGCCCTTCCTGCTGTTCAAAGGCGTCAAAGATCTGCTCCTGCTGGTCGGGAGGAATACCGATGCCGGTATCAGACACTGTCACAACCAAACGGTAAAAGCAGCGACGATCAGCCTCACTGTCCGCCTCCTCGACCGGCTTCTCCGATGACTTTCGCGGTGTGGCCGTGGCACGGACTGTCACACCACCTTCATGGGTAAACTTGATGGCATTGCCAACAAGATTGAAAAGCACCTGCCTCAGTCGCGTTTCATCCAGCATCATTGCCGCCGGCATCTTGGAATCAACGCTGACTTCCAACGAGATACCCTGCTCGGTGGCGCGCAGGTCGAATATGTGGCGTACGTCACTGAGCAGCCGTCGCACCGATACCGCCGAATACTCCAGCCGCATTTTTCCTGCTTCGATGCGGGACAGATCCAGGATGTCGTTGATCAGCATCAACAGGCTGCGGCTGCCCGCGCGAATGGCATCCAGGTAATTGCGTTGCTGGGGATCCTTGACGGTATTACTGAGCAAGTCGCTGTAGCCAATCACCGCGTTCATCGGCGTGCGGATCTCATGGGACATATTGGCGAGGAATTCGCTTTTCGTCAGGCTGGCCGCCTCAGCTTCCCGCGCCAGGCGCTCCGCCTCCAGTTTGGCCGCCCGAAGCTCGTCTTCGCTGCGGCGTAGTGCGTTTTCAGATCGGATTCGCTCGTCTACCTCCCGCGACAGTTTACGGTTCCAGTACAGGAAGATCAGTACCACCACGAGGGCGATAAGCACAATACGACGCACCACGGTGTAGTCCGTTTCCTGTTCGATATCCAGGTGGATCCAGCGATTGTAGATCGACTCGGTCTCGGTGGCATCCAGACTGCCCAGCGCTTTATTGAGGATGCGCTGTAATTCAGGCCGCTCCTTACTGACGGCGAACCTTAGCTCATACTGGTAAGGCGTGATGCTTGTTATCCGAAGGTTGGACAACCCCAGGCGGGCAACGGTATAGCTGACTGCCGGAATATGAGTCACCATGACATCGAGGTCGCCGTTGGACAGGGCCAACAGGCCTTCCTCGATGGACGTCATCGGGTACAGGTCGAGGTTGGGGTGGTTGATCAATAGATAATCATGCCCCGCCTGCCGATTAACCACACCCACCTTTTCGTCTCTCAGCTCCCTCAGCTCTCCAATGAAGCGACCGTCATCACGAATGGCAAGGGCAATAGGAACGGTCAAATAGGCGCGGCTAAACAGGAAAGACTCCTCCACCCTTGGCGTTCGGGACATTGCGGGCAGTATATCCACCTCACCCGAACGCAGAGCGTTTTCCTCGTCGGCGCTGTTGTCCATCACCTGACGGCTAAAGCGAATGTTCAGTTGTTCTTCCAGGCGTTTGACCAAATCCGGCACGAGCCCGGCAGACTGACCATTCTGGGTATACTCGAACGGCGGCCAGTCCGGTCGAAAGGCCACTCGAAGATTCGGGTTTTGATTGAGAAATGCCCTCTCGTCAACCGACAGGGAAATGGCGGAGGGGTCCAGTTCCGGCAACTCGGTCTGCAACCACGACTGGCGGATCGACCGGTGCTCACCATGGTCAATCGCCAGAACCGCCTGGTTAAGCACCCGATAAAGCTGATCGCTCTCCTGGTCACTCCCCGCTGCCGTTTCCAGCACCACGTCGACCGATTGCTGGTTCAGCAGTGTGGCCACCCCAACCCCATTGACCATAGCGGACTGCAGGTAATCCGACACCACCGGAACCGGCCCCAGAAACGCGTCTGCCTGCCCCGACAACACCCTACCAACGGCTTCGCTGATACTGGAAACCGGCACGGGGGAAAAGCTATCAACGGGATCAAGCAATGCAAACTGGTTGGGATCGCTGGTGATCAGGGCAATGCTCGCGTCCTCAAGGTCCGAGAGCGATCGAATGCCTGCATCGTCGGCACCAACAAATATGCCGTAAGTCAGGCTCATCAGCGGCGAGGAAAGCCCCACATTGGAAGGGGGGGAACGATGGGCCAGATGGGTACTCAGCCGGGCATCCAGGGTCCCGTCCTGCAGCCATTCATCGAGTTGCTCTTCCGGGGCCGCCACCGGCTCAACAGGCACGCCAAGCTTCTCTGACAACCGGTTTAGGTAATCGATAAAAATGCCCGCCAGCTCTCCCTCGCCAGTATCGAACACCAACGGCACCTGGCCACTTCGCACCCCGACCCGGAACGATTCCCTCGCCGCCAGCCAGCGCAGGTCCTCGCTCCCCAACACCGGCGCCGGAGAGAGCTGCGGTGGCTCAGCAGCGGGCACGCCAGACACCAGCAGACCGGTCAGCAACAGCACAAAATGAAAAACGGACCTCACTGGATATCCTCACCGGTTCGGCTACAGTTCAAGGAACCATACCCGTAAACTCTTCCGATTGCATTCAGCGGGTTACCCGATCTACTCTGATCGTGCCCACAGCGTATTAAAGCACCGGCAACCTTGGGGAGACTCCTGACCATGGATACCAGCAAACACGATTTCAGCGCGCTCTTTGAACAACTCGGCATGCCATCCGACAGCGTCAGCATTGAGGATTTTATCGCCAAACACTCGCCACTTCCCTCGGAAATTGCCCTGCAGGATGCCCCTTTCTGGTCGGAAAGCCAGTCACATTTCCTCGAAGAAGGCCTCGAGGACGACTCTGACTGGGCGGAAATTATCGATGAACTCGATGCCCTGATGAGACACTGAGTCAGACATCGCGCCCTGCAATAAGTACCTGGTCGCGGCCGGAGTCCTTGGCGAGGTACAGAGCCTTGTCGGCCCGGTCGAACACATCATCCTCGTCGTCGTCGCCATCGAATTCCGCCAGCCCGGCTGAAAACGTCACCGTCACCGGCTCTCCCCGGAAATGAAATGGCAATGCCGCAATATGCCCACGCATGCTGTCCAATACCACCCGGGCGTTGTCCACATTGGTTTCCGGCAGCAGGATCACGAACTCTTCCCCGCCGAAACGGGCGATGAAGTCGGTTGCTCTCAGCCGCTCACGGAGGGCACGCGCAACCAGTTGCAACACGCGATCACCCGCCTTGCTGTCTCTTATACACATCTCCGAGCCCACGAGACGGACTC
>CAJXOQ010000091.1 GCA_913057975.1 uncultured Marinobacter sp. | reverse complement strand
AGATAGGAGTCCGTCTCGTGGGCTCGGAGATGTGTATAAGAGACAGGCCGTATTCTGTTGGCGGAGGACAATGACGTGAATCGTCGCCTGGTGTCCCTGCTTGTAGGCCGCACGGGCGCTGAGCTAGTCCATGTCGGCAATGGCGCTGAAGCACTGGATCTGGCGCTGCGGGAGCCCTTTGATCTGATTCTGATGGACATCCAGATGCCGGTAATGAACGGCCGGGATGCAACGGCGGCCATTCGTGAGGCTGGCCTGAATATCCCGGTCATCGCGTTGACGGCGAACGTGATGGCGGAGGATATTGCAGACTATCGCCTCGCAGGCTGTAATGACCACCTGGCCAAACCTATCGACAAACAGCGTTTCTACGAAGTCATGGCCAGATATCTGGTGGTGCGGCCGGAGAGTGAACCCGATAGTCACCGTCGCTATAGCGGCACGGTATTGGTCGCGGAGGACAACGAGGACAATCGTCGTCTGGTGGAGCGCATGCTCGGGGCCCAGGGTCTGGATGTCATCACCGTTGGCAGTGGCGATGATGCGGTCCGAACGGCGCTGTCCGAATCGGTGCAGATGGTGCTGATGGACCGCCATATGCCGGGTCTGGACGGCGTGGAGGCTACCCGATTACTGCGACAGACGGGCTTCCGCCGGCCCGTTATCGCCTTCACTGCCGGTGAACAGTCGGAAACCGACGCATTGATGGCCGCCGGATGCGATGGGGTATTGAACAAGCCCATCGACAGTATGCACATGCTGACCACGCTGGACCGTTTCCTGGCGGAGTCCAGTGGCCCGAACAGGGACTCGACGGAGGATGAAGACATCGGCCACCTGGTCGAATGTTTCCTTGATGGGCTGGCGACCCGAAAAGTGGCCATGGAGGCGGCAGCCGCGCGTCACGACCAGCAGCGGTTGGCGTCGGAAGCTCATCAGATCAAAGGCACGGCCGGCGCCATGGGCTACCCTGACATGACACGGCAGGCGGGGAAGCTGGAGGCTTGCGTGAACGTTGAAGACCGTGACTGGGACCACGTTCACAGCCAACTGCAAGCCCTGGGTGACATGATCGACAGGGCATTGCAGGGGCGGGAGGCACGTCTATGACAATAGAAGTTTCGGCTACCGATAAAACAGGAATCGTGATTGATGAGTGAGAACCTCCAGCAAAGCGAACAGCACTCGCTGAGTATGATGTATGGCACCTACGCCGACATTCTGTTTGTCCTATTTCCATTCCTGGTCATCAGCATGCAACGGTTGTGGGATGGCCAGCTTTACGAGACGCTACTCAGGCCTGACCTGAGCATTGCGGCTGCGATACTGGCCGGGCTGGCCATCGGCAAATTCGTGCTGGGGCTGGTCAGTAACCGCGATTTGGGCCGTTACAAGGAGCGCATTGTGTTCTTTATCGCATTGACGCTGTTTGTAGTGCTGGGGCCGGCCATCATCCTTATGCTCAGTATTGCTGGTCATCGCGAAGTGCCAGGATTCGTGGCGTTTGTGCAGCCTATCCTGTTGATCATCGCGATTTCCCTCTACACCACGGCCGTCAGTATCAGTAATATCCTGACCCGGTCTGGCGGGGCCGGCGCCAGCTCGTCCCGCACCGCTGGCGTTCACCAGGGCGAAACTGGAGAACCCGCGCCAGCGACTGCCCAGCATGAGCCACTGGCCATTCCCCGACGAACCGGCGGCGATTCCCTTTGAAGTGCCCGGTGGGGCCGGGTATAAAATAGGATCAGGAGGCAGGGTATGAGTGACATGACAATATTGGTGGTGGAAGACGAACCGGTCATCAGGGCGCGGTTGGTGGACATGCTCTACACGGCTGGCGCAAGCCGCGTGGTTGAGTGTCCGGACATTGCGGGTGCCAGGGCCGCCTTTGAGGCCGACGTCTTCCAGATCATCTTGCTGGATCTGGGGCTGCCGGACGGTAATGGTCATCAGTTGATGGAAGAATTCAAAGCCAAGCGCAAGGATCAGCACATTGTCCTGGTAACAGCGGATGACTCAATCGACAGCATCCAGAAGGCAATCAGTGCCGGAGCTAACGGTTACGTGGTCAAACCCTACTCCCAGGAAAAAATCCACGACGTGGTGAGCAATTACGCCATGGTGCACGGCGGCGATGCCGCCATGATACAGGGACTGAACCGCCAGCACTGACGGTTCGGCCCATCGGGTTTTCCATTACGCAACCTGGCGGGCGATCCAGGAACCATAGCGAGTGGCAAGAGCACGCACGTATCGTGCTTCGCCATCATTCAGATTGCCCAGAACACCCTTGAATATCCAGCCTCGCTCATACAGCCCCAGTACCCGTTGTTCGTCCTCCAGGTTGACGCGCTGGTTCAGTTTTTTGCAGATGGCATCCAGCAGGGGCAGCTTTTCCGGGCGCCGAATAGGCCCCGTGCGGCTGCTCGCCGGCTGGTTTGCTGCTTTTGTCGGATGTCTCTTCATGATCTTCTCCTTGTCGTTTTGCGGCTGCAAAAACAAAACCCCGGCGCTCTGGGCAACCGGGGTCTTGCGGAGAAGCTGGCCCGGTCGCTCCAAAGGCTCCCGGGACTGACCGAAAGCCGTTAGATGTCGTTCACCATGGAGTGCGCACACGTCTCACCCTTGCGGTGCGCAATCGCATCAATCATCAGATACTGGTATTTCTGAAGCATAGTCATGGGCCTTTTCCGGCATCGTTTGCCAAGCATATCGGTTTCGGTACTGTCATCAGTGTATCGCTTGCCCATGGCTTTGCAAGGGGCAGAGTGCTTCGGCAAACCCCTACAGACGCGGTTCCTCGAAGCGGTCATAATTTGTCCTGTCACGTGTTTTACGTTGTGCAATCCTCCGGTGCCCACCTTTTATCTGTGGCGTACCGTATGGATCTCTCCTTTATACGCAGCCCTCGGGGCTGCGTTTTTTTTTGGCCGTCCGAAAAGTGTGTTCCCGACGGCATCGTGGAAACCTCGTAGCCACTAGTTCGTACAGACGCCCGGGCCATATTTGGCGATAATTTGCACACTAATCAATGCAATGTATCGTCACAAATCAGAGGTTGAAACCCAGTAAGATGTCCGAAGAAAACGGATCTGCAAAAAACCGCTTACAGTCACACGCTATTGTCGAAGTGCTGCTTGTCCTGGCGCTCGCCGTTTACCTGCTCATTGCCCGCAGCCAGATGGTGGGTGATAATTTTTCCTTTACCGTCATTGGGGCGGCGCTGATGGTGCTGGTAACCTACTGGACACTGAACACCTTGCGTGATGGCCTCGAAGTCCTCGCCCTCAAGGTGAATAGCTCCCAGCGCTGAGTTCCTGCCGGCGCGCTGTGCTCCATGATGGAAGCCTCAGACCTGCCGGCTGTGACCGTGAAGCGGTTCGTCCTCGGCGGTGAACAGTTGGATCTCTTCCCAGGTTCTGTGGAGGATAAGCGCGTCGTTTGCCGCCCTGTGCACGGGTAACCCCAGACGTTTGATAACCTGCTGACGCGATGCCGACCAGTGCCTTACCTGATTGGCATCCAGCAACATGGAAATGGATTCCAGTTGAAAGTCGGCGCGGGTGTTGGCGGCTCGAAACAGGCGATGGAGCCAGAAGCTGTCAAACGTCCAGGCATCGCAGAATACCTGCCCCGAGAGCAGTTGGTTCAGGTGTGCCGCAACCTCCGACACGGGTGTACCCTCCGTTTCCAGGGTTTCCCGGGTGATTCCGTGAACCTGCTCGGCGCTTTCTGACCAGTCCTGCCAAAGTACATGGGGTTGTATCAGCCAACTGTGCAAGGTGCCGTCGGGCAAGCATATGCCCACCTCGATCGGATAGCTGGCGATCAGGTCGAGGCTAGAGGCCTCGAAGTCAATAAAGGCTGGGCTGGTTCTGGTTCTCATTCCGCCTAGTTTTTGTAGATGTGCCGTCATCAGAGTTTACCCGCACGTTCCTGCAGACGCGAACCCATCGTCGCATTCCACTGTTACAATGTGTCCACGGATGTTACTCCGACCCTATAACAATCCAGTGACGCCCTGCTGGCTGTCTGAAACCGGGATGACCTGATGACCGAAACCGTCGTTGTAATCTACTCTGGGGGAATGGATTCGTTCACCCTGCTCCACCTTGCCCGTGCCCGAGGGTACAAGGTTCATGCCCTGTCGTTTGACTACGGCCAGCGGCACGTTCGCGAACTGGAATGCGCCCGCCAGGTGTGTGAGGAGTTATCGGTACCGCACAAGGTGATCGATATTCGTGCGCTCAGTGAAGTCATGGCCGGATCGGCCCTGACGGACGCAGTGGACGTGCCCGAGGGGCACTACGAAGAAGACAACATGAAGGCCACCGTGGTGCCCAATCGCAACATGATTCTGTTGTCGCTGGCCACCGGCTATGCAGTTACCGCCGGCGCTGTTGCTGTTTGGTACGGCGCCCATGGCGGCGATCACGCGATTTATCCGGACTGTCGACCGGAGTTCGTGGAAAAAATGGACGCCGTCTGTCAGGTGGCCAACTACGAGCCGGTGAAAATAGAAGCGCCTTTCATGGGCTCGGACAAGGGTGCCATCCTTGCCGAGGGCCTGAAGCTGGGGCTCGATTACAGCAAAACCTGGACCTGTTACAACGGCCGGGATCGGGCCTGTGGCGTTTGCGGTTCCTGCGTGGAGCGCCTGGAGGCGTTTGCCGCCAACGGCGTTTCAGACCCTGTGCGGTATGAGGTGGAAACCTGATGTATCGGGTAAAAGAAGCGTTCTATACATTGCAGGGTGAGGGTGCCCAGGCCGGTCGGGCAGCGGTGTTTTGCCGTTTCAGCAAGTGCAATCTCTGGACCGGCCGTGAAAAGGATAGAGCCAATGCCGTATGCAGCTTCTGCGATACCGACTTCGTAGGTACCGATGGTCAGAACGGCGGTCAGTTTGAAACCGCGGATGCGCTGGCGGCACATATTCGTCGCCTTTGGCCGGATGCGCCCGGACGACCCTATGTGGTGTGCACGGGTGGTGAGCCGCTACTGCAACTGGATGAGAAGCTGGTTGATGCCTTTCACCGGGCCGGCTTTGAAGTGGGCGTGGAAACCAACGGCACACTGCCGGCACCGTCCGGTATTGACTGGTTGTGTGTGAGCCCCAAGGCGAACGCGCCGGTGGTGTTGCGCCAGTGTGACGAGCTGAAAGTGGTGTACCCTCAGCCCCTGGCGATGCCGGAGCGCTTCACCGATATTAAGGCCAGCCACTATTTCCTCTCACCAATGGCGTCGCCGACCGTCTCGGAGGGTGAGCCTGACCCCATCAAGCAAAGTAACACCCGCAAAGCCACGGATTACTGCCTGACCCACCCGCAGTGGCGGTTGACCCTGCAGATGCACAAGATCATTGGCATTGACTGAGTGTTTCAGACCATCGCACTGGCTGGTGTTTTCTTGATCGACGTTGTTGGCAGTGACTCCTGGTTTCGGTACTGGCTGGGACTCTGTCCGGTCCAGCGCTTGAACGCACGGGTAAAGTTGGCGGCGTCGGCGTAGCCCAGGGCGTCGGCAATCTGGCTCAGGTTCATGGCAGTTTGTTGCAGCAACTCCCCCGCTCTTTCCAGTCGCACCTGATCCACCAGGTGCTGGAAACTGGCTTCCTCCGCCTGTAAACGCCGTTTCAAAGTGCGCTCCGATACAAACAGCGTTGTGGCTACCCTTGCCAGTTTCGGTGGGAACGGGTGACTGGTTTCAATCACCCGCCTGACCCGACAGGCAAATCCTGCATCTTCCGTTAGAAGACGCAAGGCTTCCTCACACTGGGCTTTCGAGGAAGCGGCCAACTGATCATCAGAAAATCGAATGGGCAATGCCAGCTGCGAATTGGGGATGACAATCGCATCTTCGCCAGCGCCGTACACCACGGGGACGGGTATTTGCTGGCGAAAGCGATGGAAGTAGGCCGGTTCCGATCCGCGTCGCTGAATCGACGAGCCGGCGACCGGTGAGCCTGTCAGCTGCGCGCCCATAGACGCGCAGCCGAACAGCATGGCGTCCATGATAAAGCCCTGCAATGGACCCAGATCAATGCCGCACGAGATGGCGTAGATCGCCTGGCTATCATGCTGCCGGCGCTTGACCTGCAGATGTGGGGCTCGCAGGGTCAGGTAGCGTGTCATCAGGTCCAGAGCCTCTGCCAGTGTGCGGCTGCTCATGACCGCGGTGCCCAGGGCTCCGTGCAGTGGCAGTCGAAGCTCCCGGGCCAGCATGATGCCGAGCCCGGGCTCGCCGCTTTCGATGATGGCGCGGGTCACGAACTCGCTGGCCTGTGACTGACTGACTCTTAAATCGGTTGACTGCAGACGCACCGGGTCCAGGCCGACACGCTTGAGCAGCGCTTTTTCATCGACGCCGATAGTACTAAGCAACTCCGCCAGCAAGTGCAGGTAAATGGCCGGCATGCCCAGATCCTGAGTGGTAGATACTGAGGCGCGCATGGGATTTCCTCGTGTTTCCTGTTGTTGTTATGTCAGGGATGAAACTTCTTCCACGATTATGAACGGAATGTTCCTCCCACCCCATGACTTCGCTGACGGGTCAACAGGATATACAGGCCAATTAGCGGATCCGGCCGCCCGGCTAGTGGCGTTCGATGAAGGCTGCCAGTGCACGGGCTGAACGACCGGGATTCTCCAGCATGGGAAGATGGCCCACCCGAGGGAATATGTGGATATCTGCCTGGGGCGTCACCTTTCGATACCAGTCCACACAGCGTGTGGGCGTGATCACGTCCCGGTCCCCCCACTGGACCTGAAGGGGAGGTGTGCCGGGGCCAAGGTAACGCGCTGGTGCCAACGCGTCGGCGAGCATATCGTTGAAAATGTGGCGCAAGGATGCGGTTCGCTGCAACAAGTCCGGCCCCAGGAGCCCGGTCATGGCGACGCCCATGGCCGTGGGCTTGCCGCTGCCGACGCTGTTGAACATCCGGTAGACACCGGGCCAGTCCCGGGGAATCAGAAGGGCGTCGCGGTCGGATTCGAAGGGGGCGTTAAGGTCTACGTTCGTATGTTCGGGTATGCCGGCGCTGTTAAGCACCGTCAGGGAGGTGGCTGTGGGTTTCATTTTGTGGGCGAGGACGGTGGCAATGGCCCCCCCCATGGAGCTGCCGACCAGATGAAGGTTGCCGGTGGCCAGAGTATCGATCCAGGCTTCCAGCCTTGACGCCTGGGCCTCGTAGCCGTAATCGGCGTCCGAACGGTACTCGCTTTCTCCAAGCCCTGGCAGGTCTGGGGCCAGAATGTGCCAGTGTTCGGGCAACCGCTGCAGCCAGAGCGCCCAGTTCTCTTTCATGGCGGCAAAACCGTGCATCAGTATGACCGTGGGCCGGTCCGCGGCGGACGTTCCTTTCTCCAGATACACCAACCGGTGTCCATCAATCACGGTTTCACGACGTTTTGCCTGTACCAGCCAACGTTGACTGGTGCGGGCGGCGGGCCACAAGTTTGGAGTGGGTATTTTCACGGTAGGCTTCCGTTTCAACTGGGTTGGAGCCAGTTTACCGCTTATCCCACGCCGGGCTTTGGCCCGCCTGCCCTGATGCTGCGGCTCGGGGGCAAGGTGGAATCAGAGTGACAGGTCGGTGATGACCGGGTCGTGGTCCGATGAGCGCCAGGGCTGGCCTGTCGGTAAGGTAACAGGCCCTTTGTAGCCCAGAGCCCGGGGTTCATCGGAATTTATCGACCAGGTGCGGGCATCGATGATCCGTGGGAGAAGCCCGTTCGAGACCAGGCTGTAGTCCAGGGTTCCTCTACGGCCATGATAGCTATAGCTGGTGTGCTTACAGGTGGTGTCGGTGCAGCCGTGGATGTGACGAACGGCATTGATAAAGCCCCCCGCTTCCAGCAGTTGCAGCGGCGTTTCCCGGGCGTAGGCGTTCATATCGCCGGTGATTATGGTGCCGGACAGGCCATCCGGGTGTGGTAGGGTCTGGGCCCAGCGGATAATGGCCCGGGTCGCCTGTTCGCGGCTGTGAGTGAAGCAGCCCTGGCCGTCGTCCTGATCCCGGTTCGGACCGCTGGCACCGCGACAAGCCTTGGATTTCAAGTGAGGAACGACAACCCTCAGGGATCGATCACTGTGAATGAGGCGGAATACCTGAGCGACTGGTGGCCGGCCACGGCGATCAAATGGTGTTGTTGTCAGGCGGCTGGCAGAGCCTTCCGCGACCACCCGGTCGCTGCGGTACAGCAGATCGGTGCGTATGGCATCACTGCCAGTGTTGTCGCTTGTTTCCACGTAGCGCCAGTGTGAACCCAAGGCACTGGCCAATTCGGCAATGGCGCTGTCGCCTTCATAGCCGTCGTTCTCCATTTCTGTGACGGCGAGGATGTCCGGGTCCGGCGCCGTCAGTGCGGCAACCAGGCGTGCTTTCTGGTGTTCAAACTGAGTGGCGGACCGGGCCCCCCGGGCTGTCGGAAAGCCACCGCCACGGCCATCACCATTGAAAAAATTGCCAAGGTTGAGGGTGACCACCCTGAGTGTGGCCGACTCGGGCCGCTCGGGTGCTGGTGGGCGTGGATTGGCGGGGCTGAATGCCGGCGTTGATTGCGGCTGCAGCCGCCAGGCGCCGAACCGGAAATCCAGTATGCCTGTTAACCCACTGACCTCGTCGCCGGTGCGTACCGTGTTGCTTGCGGACAGTTGTGGCCCGGGCCAGGGAATTGGGCGTGGGTTACGCGCACCCAGGCCGTCATCAAGTAACAGTCGGTTGATCGTCTGTTGCCTGTGGCGAGATTGAGCGCCCGGCCCTGGTTCCAGGATTTCCGTGACCATCACTTGAGGCTCCGCCGCGAGGGTCAGTTCACCATAACGGGCCAGGTTATAGTGATCGACAACCGTCAGTTCGCCGGCGATGTTGATCCGCATGTTTTCCAGATGTTCCGGAGGTTGGCCATCCTGCCACGGCAGCGTGACGGAGACAGGCTCTGGCAGACGGCCATTCCCGCAACGGGTGATGGAGGTAATATCGGTGAGCTCGGTCAGGCCATGGAACTCTTTCACCCGCCCTGAGACATGCACCCTATCCCCGTGCTGTCCGTCGGTGCGATGGGTGTAAACAAATAGTGCCTCAGAGGTTTGCGGATCGTTGTCCGTTTCACCATCGGCTTGTTGCAGATAAAAACCTCGGAAGCCGCCTTGTTGGCGTGCATCCATGGTTATGATGCCTTCAACGGAAACGGTCTGGCCGGAGAAAGAGGAATGATCGCCTGGGCCCTGAATGCGGGAAATCGGGATAACCCCGGTACCGCAATCGCCCACCGCGACAGCGGGCAGGCCCATGAGTAGGGTGAGGGCAAGGCGCCAGAACAGGAAAGGGTTGGTTGTGATCACCCAGTCAGTCTAGCAGAGCCCCGCCACTGCTTTAATAGCCCGTTCGCGAGCTGACTCGGCAATGCCCAGCTGCTCCTCGTTGGCCAGTTCCAGCTGCTGGACCATTGGGTCCGGGTGCTGGCTGTCTGAACCCAGGCCGAGCCGGGACAGTACGTAGGGTGCCAGGGCTGCGCGTATGGTGAGTTCAAGGCGGTCGTCACTCATACCGTAGTCGGTAGCGACGATGTCCTGCTGTGCCTTATTCAGGCGGCTATCAGGCACCATGATCAGGGAGACCTGACGGTTCCAGTCATCGTCATGCTGGATGGTATGCCGACTACGTTGCCGGGTGGTTTCTGGTTTGCCACGGAAACGGCTGAGGGCAAAGTCCCGGAATTCCCGGTTGGAGTCGCACCAGGCGCGGAGGTGCCAGTTCTGACCGACACACACCAGGGTGTGGGGTTCCAGAGTACGCTGGGAAACGCCTGCCGGACTGAGGGAAGCATAGTCTGCCTTCATCACACGACCATGGCGGGCTGCCGCAACCACGGCACGCATGACATCCGGCTTAACGACCCGTTCCGGACCGCGCACGATGGTGTTGTCAGGTAGGCTGATATTGAGCGACTCGAACGTGTCACTGAGGCTGTCTTGGCGAGCCAGTAGGTCCTGGTACTCACTGGCGTGACCTCTGGTGACCACCGGCCGGAAATTGGACGATGGCACATAACCTTTAAGGTGGCGATCGTAAACCAGATTATCCGGTGCCAGTTCCCGCAGGTAGGTGTTGATATCCTTGGAAGCCTGCTGTCGCCCGATGCCGAAACTGTGGCAGATATGATTGGTGGTGAGCCGTCCTTCCCAGAGGGCGATGATTTCAATCAGCCGGTAGCGAAGCAACAGATCCCATCGAATGGGCCAGTCCGTTTTTTTCATAACCAGGCGCTCATGGTTAGCGTGGATTGCATGAGATGAGAGACTCTCGTGGGTTCAAATGGGCAGCGATCAAACTACCCACATGTTAACCCTTCAGATCGCCAGCGTGTGTTACGTCACCTTAATGTAAAATGATGTTAAATCCAGTCATCACGGCGCTGCAAGCGGTATTGGGAATTTCGGGAACTGCGTAGTGGTTTTGTGAATTACGCCCTGTTCTAATTCGCGTTCTGCAATGTTCCGGCGTTGCTGCTAGTTTCATTACATTCCTGTATCAACCTGTTTAAAGTACGCCGGAGCCAGACCGATGACCCGAATGGTCACCTCGCTTTCAGCCTTGATCCTCAGTATTGTCCTGCTGGTCAGTGGCAACGCCTTTCTGATGACTCTGTTGGGGGTGCGACTGAGTATTGAAGCGGTCTCGCCGGACATTATCGGCTGGATCCTGGTGTGCTACTCCATTGGCTTCGTGTTGGGTACGCTCTACGTCCATCTGATCATCGGTCGTGTCGGGCATATCCGGGCTTTCGCGGTCTTTGCCGCCATGGCGGCGGTGTGCGCCCTGCTGTATCCCATGGCGGTGTCCGAGGTGTTCTGGGCCATTCTGCGCGCGTTGTCAGGCTTCAGTGTGGCTGGCGTTCTGGTGGTGATTGAGAGCTGGTTCAGCAGTCGCGCCACCAACGCCAACCGGGGCGCCCTTTTCGCGGTTTACCAGATTGTGTTCTACCTGTCTGCCGCTGGCGGGCAGTTGCTGATCAACGTCGGTGAGCCGTCCTCGTTCATACCGTTTTCACTCGCTGCTGTCCTGCTGACGCTGGCATTGATTCCTTTGTCGTTGACGCGTATGGATGCTCCGGTGATCGAACAGTCCGAGCGACTGTCGTTCTTCACTCTGGCGCGTGAGTCGTTCACCGGGGTTTCCGGTGCGCTGATCTGCGGCGTCATGATCGGTTCTTTTTATGCGCTCGGCCCGGTCTACGCCACCCTGGTGGGTCTGGAGATCAGCCGGGTGTCCACTTTCATGGCCAGTGCCATTGTGGCGGCCATGCTCCTGGCCTGGCCGCTGGGGCTGGTGTGTGACCGGTTTGACCGACGCCGCGTCATGTTCTGGGTGGCGGTAACAGCGGGCACCGCGGCGGTGTCGGTTGGCATCCTTGGGGCCGAACGGATGTGGCTACTGACCCTGCTGGTTGGCCTGTTTACGGGCCTCTCGGCGACGCTGTATCCGATCGCGGTTGCGATTACCAACGACCGGATGGAAAGCAATCGTATCGTGGCCGCCAGCGCGACACTGCTGCTGAGCTATGGCGTGGGTAGTGTCATTGGCCCCATCGTCATGGCCGAGCTGGTGGCCATACTGGGCCCCAGGGGGCTGTTCTTCGGTAACGCCGGGTTCCTGGTGGCGTTGGCTGTGATAACCAGTTATCGCATCAGCCACACGGAAGACGTGCCGGTGGCGGAGCAGGAACACTTCATACCCGCCATGCCTGAGACCTCGTCGGTGCTGACGGAAATGGATCCCCGTAACGAGGAATTTCACGAGTCACCAGCGGCTCAGGATCGTCAAGAAGACGTGCACAAGACCGGCTGATAGGCCGGTCTTTCTCGCCTATCGGGCCGTGTCTCTCGGTTTTCCCCAATTTTGTTTCACCTTGCATATCTGTTTTTATCGTAATGGTTAGCTTACTATTGGTAACGTCGTCCGTCACTGCACCGTTTCGGCAGTGGTATTCGTTACAGGTAGTACAGCAGTCGATACCCATTACCGGAGTTCCAGATCATGAGAGATCAGTTTCCCTTTGCCGTCGCCCGGGTCACCCGTCGCTGGCGCAAATTGCTGGATGAACGCCTTAAGGATCTGGGTGTCACCCAGGCTCGTTGGACCACCATGGTCTATTTGCAGCAAGGGGGCGAAGGGCTAACCCAGCGTGAGCTCGCCCGCCTGATGGCCATTGAGAATCCGACCCTGGTGCGATTGCTGGACAGCCTGGAACAGCAAGGCCTGATTGAGCGCCGCCCCTGTCCCAATGATCGTCGTGCCCGCCGCCTTCACCTCACCAAGGACGGAACCGAATTCATGAACGTCCTGACTGAGCGTGCGGCCCGCCTGCGTGAAGAGATGCTGGACGGTATTAGCGACCGCGACATCGAAGGAGCCGTCAAGGTGTTCCACAGAATCCTGGAGAATGCGGAGCGGCAACGGTAATGGTGTGCGGTCGATATATCCGCCTGAAGGGGTATTGGTCTGAGTGATAACACGGTTGAGGGACTGAGGGCCCGTTACGGCGAGCGCTGGCGTTGGCTGGCGGTTGCCACGGTCATGCTGGGCACCATGGCAACGGTGCTCAGCGCAACCGTGGTCAATGTTGCCCTGCACGACATCATGCTGGAATTCGGTATTCGGCAAGGCCAGGTTCACTGGCTGGCTACCGGGTTCATCGCTGCCATGACCACCACCATGCTGGCCTCGTCGTGGCTGCTGGATCACTTCGGAGTGCGCAAGACCCTGGCGACGGCCATGTTCCTGTTCACGGTGATCTCGCTTCTTGGTGGTTTTGCCACCTCCCCGGAACAGTTGATTGCCGCCCGCATTGGTCAGGGTGCCATGGCGGGGCTCATGCAGCCCATGGGTATGTATCTGGTGTTCCGGATCTTCCCCCGCAACCGTCGCGGGCAGGCCATGGGTATCTACGGCATGGGTGTGATTCTCGCTCCGGCCCTGGGCCCGGTTCTCGGGGGCTTCCTGGTGGATCAGTTGGATTGGCGCTATGTGATGTTCGCCCCCGTGCCCGTCACCCTGGCCGGGGTGTTTATGGCATGGCGCTTTCTGCCGCTGCCGGTCTCCCGCCCGGCTCCCTACCGTTTTGACTTTCCTGGGTTGGTGCTCCTGGGCGTTGCCATCGGTCTGTCGCTGGACACCCTCAACCGGCTGCAGGAGCTGGCGGGGCAGGAAGCACGAATTGCGATCGAGGGCGCTGTCGCCGTCATCGCCCTGGTGCTGTTTGTGATTCGTGAGCGCCGCGCCCGCCACCCATTGGTGAACATAGGGCTTCTACGCAATCCGGCCTTCGTTTACGCCAATGTGGGTGCCATGGCGTTGGGGCTCGCCTTGTTTGGCTCTACCTACCTGGTACCTCTGTTTGTGCAGACAGCCCTGGAATTCACCGCCACCGAAGCCGGTTTGCTGATGTTGCCAGCGGGCATTGTGCTGGGTATGACCTTTCCATTGGCCGGGAGACTGGCGGACCGCCTGAGCGCCCGTAAACTGGTGATATTCGGCATTGTCCTGTTCGCCATGTCGGCCATGTTGTTTGCGGTATCGGATATTGAGCTCGCCTTTGGCTGGCTGGCGCTATGGACCGTGTTGGGGCGAATAGGTATCGGCTTTATGCTGCCAGCCCTCTCAACGGGTGCCCTGAATCCTCTGGCGCCGGAACAGCTCGGTGCCGGTTCTAGCACCATCAACTTTACCCGTCAGCTGGGTGGGGCCTTTGGCGTCAATATCGTGGCCCTGACCATTGAATTTGGTGACCACAGCGGCGGCATCCCCACCATTGGAGCGTTTCATTCAGCCTGGTGGCTGGTGGCTGTATTCGTGGCGATGGCGGCCATTCCAGTGTGGAAAATGCGCGTATAGTTGCCATTCGGCGAGGTATTGATTAACATTTCCGCACTCTTCAGGGGAGTAGCCTCCGCAACGGAACCCGTTTCCAGGGGCGGATGGTAGTCAACATACTTGGGGCTCAATCTCCGTGGCTATCATGTTTCTCCGGTACACCGGTGAAATTGGCAAGACCTGAGGCAGTTTCACCTCCCAGGGCGGAAGGTGGGCTGTCTCATGTCTGAATGTCCGCCCCGGAGTTTTTCATGGACGCTTTTCTCGCTTCAACGTTTGCGGTCGCCATTGCGGAGATCGGCGACAAGACCCAACTACTCTCTCTCTTCCTGGTTGCCCGTTACGCCAAGCGTACGCCCATCATTCTTGGCATACTTGTCGCCACCCTGCTGAACCATGCCTTGTCAGCGCTGTTGGGTGCCTGGATCGCAGAGTGGATTCCGCAAACCTGGTTGCCCTGGATCCTGGCCATCAGCTTTGTGGCCATTGCACTCTGGTTGTTGATTCCGGACAAGGATGACAATGGCGATTCGGCGTTCCTGGGCATGGGGGCCTTCATGGCCACGACGGTGATGTTCTTCCTGGCGGAGATCGGCGACAAGACCCAGATCGCAACCGTGGTGCTGGCCGCGCGATATACGGACACCTTCTGGGTGATTATGGGCACCACCGTTGGTATGCTGCTGGCTAATATACCGGTTATTATGGCTGGTAAATGGTTGATGGAGCGGTTACCACTGGCTACGGCCAGAATTGGAGCCAGCCTTCTATTTGTGATTCTGGCTGTTGCCACTGTTTGGACAGCCCTGACGTCGGTTTGAAGCACGTTGTTGTCGCCGCAGACCGGATATCGGATTGAGACGCTATGTATCGAACGCAGTTGACAGGTTTTCTGCTGGTTTTGTTGGCCCTGGTGTCGGCCAGCGTGGTTGGTGCCGAAACAGAGGCGCAGGCCGCGGGTCAGGAACTGAGTACGTCTGAAGGGGAAGACGACGCCCCCGAGAAGCCCCGTGTTCCCCGGTTTTCCATTGACGGGGATCTGGCCGGGGAGCTGTCGGTGATGACCACCCGCTATGAAGACACCTTTGCGGCCATTGGCAATCAGAACAGTCTTGGTTATCTGGAACTCGTTAAGGCCAACCCCGGTGTTGATCCCTGGCTGCCCGGTGATGGCACCCGGATAACCGTGCCCCGGCACTACGTGCTTCCGGATGTGAAGCGCGAGGGCATAATCATCAATCTGGCGGAATACCGTTTGTACTACTTTACTGAGGGAAAGGTACAGGTCTATCCGGTGGGGGTAGGCACCGACGACAACCCATCGCCACTGACCAACGCCGAAGTAACAATGCCACTGGAGTCGCCGGCCTGGTATCCGCCTGCAAGCATCCGCGCCGAATACGAAGCTGCGGGAGAGTACCTGCCCAGGATGATTCCACCGGGGCCGGGTAATCCTCTGGGGTCCCACGCACTGATGCTCAGTGAGAAAGGGTACCTGATTCACGGTACCAACAAGTTGTTCGGAGTGGGCATGCAGGTCAGTCACGGCTGTTTCCGCATGTACAACGAGGATATATCGCGGTTTGTCTACGAAGTCAGTAAGGGCACGCCGGTGCAGGTTATCCATGAGCCCGTGAAGATCGGCCTGAAAGGTAATGAGGTCTGGCTGGAGGTACATCGCCCTGAAGAAGATTACAGTCAGCAGGACCGTGAAAAATTGTGGAAGCAAGTGCAGAAAAAGGTGGAAGATTTCCGCCAGAAAATGCCCGGTGTGGAAGTGAAGCGCATGGCCATCGAGTTGGCTGTGGACCAGGCGGACGGCCTGCCGCGGATGGTGGGTGAACGTCTGACCCGCGTCGCGGATGAGTCTGCCGGGCCGATGCGAAGTACCCCAGATGGCAATAAAGGTGAGAAGCAACGCCTCTGGTTCTGATACCGAAGGCTCTGATCCGCTGAACGGATCCGGGGAGGAGTGATGATCGCTAACCGACCCAACCAATCCAATCCCTCCGGCCGCCTGCACTGGTGGCTGGCTATGTTCCTGCTGGGCCTGGTGCTTGCATTGGCCTCTCTGTCCCATACGGTTATCGCCCAGCAGGACGAATCACCCACAGGTCTTGTGTTGACCGTCGACGGGGCTATCGGCCCCGCCACCATGGATTACCTGGTGCGTGGCATTCGCCGCGCCGAGTCCGAAGGTGCCGAGTTGCTTGTTATCCGGATGGACACTCCCGGCGGTCTGATGGAATCCATGCGCGGTATCATCAAGGAAATCCTTTCTTCAGAGGTACCCGTGGTGACCCTGTCTCTTATACACATCTCCGAGCCCACGAGACGGACTCCTATCTC
>CAJXOQ010000090.1 GCA_913057975.1 uncultured Marinobacter sp. | reverse complement strand
CCTCTCTATTCGTCGGCAGCGTCAGATGTGTATAAGAGACAGGTTTTGGAAGAGCCTGCCCACTCGCTTCTCCAGCTTCGGAGTAAGGATAAGAAAAAATGGCTGAAAATCGTTTTCATATAGCCTTCCTTGGTGTTGGTCTCATGGGTGCGCCCATGGTTCGAAATTTGTTGGATGCGGGTTATCCAATGACGTTGTGGAATCGGACGGGGAGTAAGTGCGAGCCTTTTGCCGATGAAGCTATCATTGCCGGTACACCGGAAGACGCGGTTCGAGATGCCGACATCGTCATCACCATGCTGGAGAACGGCGATGTGGTGGATGACGTGATGGTGGCCCAACGCGGTATCGCGGCGCTCAAGGCCGGGGCGGTCTATATTGATATGAGTTCGGTTCAGCCGTCGCTGGCGCGACGCCATGCGGCCTTGGCGCAGAAGCAGGGGGCCGGGTATGTGGATGCGCCCGTGTCCGGCGGTACTGTCGGCGCTGAGCAGGCAACGCTTAGTATTATGGCAGGTGGCGCCGACGCCGACGTTGAGCGGGTGCGGCCGGTTTTTGAGGCTCTGGGGAAATGTACGCCCATTGGTCCGGTAGGGGCGGGGCAACTGGCGAAGCTGGCCAATCAGGCGATTGTGGGGATTACCATTGGTGCGGTGTCTGAGGCGTTGTTGCTGGCGGCGAAGGGTGGGGCTGATCCTGCCGCTGTTCGGGAGGCGCTGATGGGCGGTTTTGCGGGGAGTCGGATTCTGGAGTTGCACGGGCAGCGGATGATTGATCGGGACTTTTCACCCGGTGCACCGGCGCGGATTCAGTTGAAGGACCTGCGGATGATTCTGGATGAGGCACGTTCCGAGGGGCTGACCCTGCCGCTGTCGCAGCAGGTGCATAATGAGTATCAAAGCCTGATCGCCAACGGGCACAGCGAGGTGGACCACAGTGGTTTGCTGCTGGAATTGGAGCATCTCAATGGGGCACTGTTAGGCTCTTCGTCGGCCATCAAACGCAGGAAGTAGACTCGTTGCGAATCTCTGCATGCTGTGCTGCCGAGGTGGAATGCATGAGCAGGGCGTGGGCGAGATTAACTTTCGGAATGTTTTCGCAGTGATTGACCGTCTGGGCTATGGTGGTTGGGTGAGCATGGAGTGTCGCCTTGCGGGCGATACGATGTTGAGACGAGGCTGGTTCCGGGGAATGCCGTGACCGTCGCCATTGGCGACACCCTCTTACAAGATCGTAACTGGCCGGCAACCGATGTTCTTCGTACCCTAGCTGTTAATGTAATCCGCTATCGGGAGGATAACCGGTGAAAGCACTGGTAATTGAAGACGATCAGGACGTGGCAAACTACCTTGTTAAAGGGCTGAGAGAGTCTGATTTTGTCGTGGATCACGCGGCGGATGGCAAGGAAGGCATGATGATGGCCGCCAGCGAAGACTACGACATTATGATTGTGGATCGCATGCTGCCCGGCATGGACGGTCTGTCAATCATCAAAACGGTGCGTGCCACGGGTAATCAGGTACCTGTGTTGATTCTCAGTGCCCTGGGTGATGTCGACGACCGTGTGGAAGGCCTTCGAGGCGGGGGAGATGACTACCTGACCAAACCCTTTTCTTTCACCGAACTGTTGGCCCGCATAGAATCTCTGGCTCGCCGCAACCGTCAGTCTGCAGAAACCGAGACGGTGTTGAGGGTGGCGGATCTGGAAATGGATCTGCTCGCCAGAACCGTCAAGCGGGCCGGGCATAATATCGACGTACAGCCCCGGGAGTTCCGTCTGCTGGAATATCTCATGCGCAATGCCGGGCAGGTGGTTACTCGCACCATGTTGCTCGAAAAAGTATGGGACTATCATTTCGACCCCCAGACCAACGTGATTGACGTGCATATCAGCCGTCTGAGAGCGAAGATCGACAAGGAGTTCGAGACCCCTTTACTGCAGACCATTCGGGGTGCAGGGTACATGTTGCGTGAAACTGCTTAGCCAGCTCAGAACTTCATCGTTCCAGTTAGCCCTGTTGTACATGGTGGTGTTCGCCACCTCGGTTTTCCTGTTGCTTGCGTTTATCTACTGGCGCACAGCAGGGTTTATGACTGCGCAGACCGATGAGACCATCGAGGCTGAAATTGCCGGCCTCGCTGAGCAATACCGTGGCAGCGGTATCAATGGCCTTATTTCCATCATACGCGAGCGTGTTGCCCGCGACCCCAATGCCAAGTCCATCTATCTGTTGACGACAGATGACTTCGTCAAGCTTGCCGGTAACGTTGAAAACTGGCCCAAGGGCTCTCGCTCCGACAGCGGCTGGATCAATTTCACCCTGAATCCGTCAGTGGGCTGGACTGGCCCGGAGCGCCTCGCACGGGCGCGCATTTTTGAAGTGCAGGGCGGTCTGCGCCTTTTGGTGGGCCGCGACGTGGACGAGCTCACCAACCTGAAGCGGGTGATCGAAACCGCCATTAACTGGGGGATGGGCATTACCCTGGCACTGGCGCTGCTGGGCGGCTTTCTGATGAGTCGAAGTACCACCCGCCGCATTGAAGTTATCAATAACACTTCCCGGCGCATCATGAACGGCCATCTGTCACTACGCATACCAACTCGAGGAACCGACGACGACTTCGACCAGTTGGCAGAAAACCTGAACCAGATGCTGGACCGGATTGTGTACCTGATGGAAGGTATCCGGCACGTATCCGACAGCATTGCCCACGATTTAAGAACCCCGCTGACTCGACTGCGCAATCAACTGGAAAATACCCTCATGTCAGTGGACAACGATGAGGCCCGTGATCAGGCCGGCAAGGCCGTGGCAGAGGCAGACCAGTTGTTGGCCACCTTTAACGCGCTGCTTCGGATTGCTCGTTTGGAAACCCGTGGCAATACAGCGGACATGCAGCAGGTGCCCCTCGGGGAACTGGTCAGCGATGCGTGTGAGCTGTATGAAGCGTTGGCGGAAGACAAAGAGCAGCAGTTTCAGCAGTCGCTGGAAGATCATGTGGTGATCGAGGGCGACCGGGACCTGCTGTTCCAGATGGTCAGTAACCTGATTGATAACGCCATCAAGTACACCCCGGAGGAGGGGCAGATTCGGGTAAACGTACGCAAGGACGGCAACGACGCGATTTTCGAGGTAGGGGACAGCGGCATCGGTATTCCCGATGACGAGAAAGACCAGGTGTTCCAGCGCTTCTACCGGGTTGGAAAGAGCCGGTCATTGCCCGGCAACGGCCTGGGGCTCAGCCTTGTCAGCGCGGTGGCGGAGATCCACCAGGGCGTTATCTCACTGAGTGATCATCACCCCGGGGAAGACTATCCGGGGCTGATGGTCACCATTCGGTTGCCCGCTTACTCGCCGAACCGAAAACGTCTGAAAGACACTCAGGCCATGCCCGCTGCGGAAGCCGGAGAGCAGAGCTCCCCGGGCGAACTCAGGGGTGTTTGATCAGTTGTCGGATACGCCGCGGAACTGATTCACGCGGCTGATCACTGGCTTCAGCAGCGTGTCTACCTGTGAGCGGCGACGATCGAATTTGGCCTGGATGCTGTCCCACTCACCTTCCAGGTGTTTCTGTTCCAGCATGATAAACGCCGCCAGGTTATGACGGTTCAGCTTGCCGGTGATGCCGTATTGGTCAAGCCGATAGCCGATACTGTCGAGACCATTGAGGGCCGTGTTGAGAAGCTTTTTGGTGTTCATTCTGGTATCCCGTGCTTGGACGTTAAATCGGAAATTCAGTTAATTGAACGCTAACGCCTGCGTCTAGAGTGCGCAACCTAATCCGGCTCTGACCAAAACGTAATTCGGCCGCCACCACTGTGTAACCTGTTCTGTGGATAATAGTAACTGTAGCTAAGGAAGCCGGCGGAAACTTCGCTTGCTTCTCCCTCCAGCACAGCGCTAGCCTTACCCCGTTTTTACGGGGTTTTTTTATGTCTACACGGTGGTTTTTCTATGGCCAGAACCCGCTACATAACCGCGGAGGGCGAGCAGGCTCTTCGTGAGGAATTGCGTTTTCTCTGGAAGGAGAAGCGTCCGGAAGTGACGCAGGCGGTGCGGGAGGCAGCCGCTCAGGGCGACCGCTCAGAGAACGCCGAGTACATCTATGGCAAGAAGCAGTTGCGAGAAATTGACCGCCGCGTGCGTTTCCTGACCAAACGGCTAGACGAACTGGCGGTCGTGGATCGCCTTCCTGACGACCGGGGAAAGGTCTTCTTCGGCGCCTGGGTAACTATCGAAAGCGAAGAAGGCGACGAAAGCACCTACCGGCTGGTTGGTCCGGACGAATTCGATTTGCCCCGCGGCTACCTGAGCATCGACTCTCCCATGGCTCGTGCCCTTCTGGGCAAACGCATCGACGACGAGGTCAGCGTACGCACGCCGGATGGCTGGAATCACGTTGTGATCACCCATATTCATTATGAGCCGCTAACACCCGACAAGTGAGGAGTGTCACAAAACTGGCGACTGGCCGGGTTTTTTGTCGTTTTTGGCGATAGACTGATCAAAAATTGTCAGTCTGAGGTGTGTTTGTTCAAATAATGTTCAGGCTCGGCATGACGCAAAAGGCAGTCGTTATGGGCGGATTCGATACAAAAAGGACTATGGTCGGCACGATCATGCTGGTGGTGGCGCTGTCACCTCTGGTATTGGCTCAAACCGTCGAAGAATCCGTGGAGGGTGGTGCGTTCAACTACGAGGAGCGCTCCACGCTGGAAACCATTCCGTTTAACTCCATGGAAGAGGAGTCGCTGGCCAACACCGTCATCGAAGGTGGGCTGGAAGCACCGGCTGCCGGTGTGCCCGTGCAACCGCGAACGGACGAGGATTTCTACCTGGACCCGCTCGCCCTTCAGCCTCGTGATCCACGTACCGATCTCGGACGCAGTGAAATTCCGGTCGAATTTCGCTTCAGCAACCCCAAGTCCATTCCCGGGCAGACCCACGGCGATAATTACATCATCCGCCCGCCGACCAATCGGAACTACGGCGCGTTCAATACCACAACGACGGAACGATAGTTCGCCTGCCGCGCTGGTTCAGGCGGCGACGAAGCCTTCGGGATCTGTCCTGCCCAACACATCTTCGTAAAAGAACGTCAGCGCCTGTTTGGCCTGATTAAGGCGTGCCCGCGACACTTCCAGGCGTTCGCTCAGATAGGCCAGGAACAATTGCCGATCGCCAGGCTGCAGCGTTTCCGGATTCTTCAGGTCGTGGAAAAGCACGAACCGGGAAATCCAGTGGAGATAGGTTTGCTCGGCGCGGTGGTTAAGCTGATGTTTGCGGATGGCGCCAGTCACTCGACTGACAAGGCCGGGCTGAGACTGTTCCAGCGCCTCGGTGATATCCATGATGCGTCTTCCGTGTGAATTGTTGTTCTTATGATGCGCGCATCTTATGACAATCGTTTGACCGCCGCAAAACTTTTGCGAGGGAAGTTGAGCGGGAGCAGAACCGTCGGTGCGTCGGCTGCTCCCGATCAAGCTGGACTACGGGTTACTTCAGGGATTCCAGCTTATCGATGTACTTCTGCATGGCTTCCTCGGATGAGGTGCCCTTGACCTTCTCCCAGGCGTCGTACTTGGCGCGGCCGACAAAATCCATCATGCCCGGGCGTTTGCCACTGACATCACCTTCGGTGGCCTGCTTGTAGAGGGCATAGAATTCCAGCTTCAGTTCGTTGGAGGGTTTGAAGTCGCCCTCGGCGTTCTGGATGTAGTTGACGGCTTCGTCAAAGCGGGTTTTCAGGTCACTCATATGGCGGTTCCTTTTCTGGTGTTGAATCCGATATTCACGACGCGGAAGAGTATATCCAGAGACAGTGTGACCGTCATTGGCCGATCGTTCCAATCCTTCGACGAATGGGGTATTGTCCGCATCCTTATTTTAAGATACGTGGAGATGCCCCATGGCCGCCGCCAACAAACTGGCTAGCATTGTTGCCAAGATCAATCAGTTGCCGGAATTTGCCCGGCCCAAGGCTTTGTCGCTGTTTTTCGGCAAGGCGGTTCCGTTCACCGGTACCACCGGCATTCGCATTGAAGCCCTGGACCAGGAACGTTGCGTGATTTCCCTGAAGAACAAGCGAAGGGTCCAGAATCACATCAAGGGCGTACATGCCGTGGCCTCCTTGTTGCTGGCGGAATCCGCCACAGGCTTTCTGGTCGGTCTGAACGTGCCAGACGACAAAGTGCCCGTAATCAAAACCGCCCATGCCGAATACACCCGTCGTGCCAAAGGCGATATGAAGGTGGAGGCGTACCTCACCGCTGAACAGCGTGAGCGTATGCTGACCGAGGACAAGGGCGAAACTTCGGTGCCGGTGACCATCCATGACAGCGAAGGCCAGCAGCCGATTGAAATCGAAATGATCTGGGCCTGGACACCAAAGCGTCGCTAGTTGCGATAGGTCGTTGTTGTAAAAGGCCTCAGGATGTCGAGTGGTTGGCAATTCCTTGCCTGGGGCCGATTTCTTGCCAAAAGCTGGCCAATTTTTGCTTGAGTACCCGATTTATCCTGTGTAAAGTTCGGCCTGTAGCGCGCCAGGAAGGTGCGCACAAAGGACTGTACTACCGCAACTGAGTTTGCACATGGACCACAGGGAGCAAGCGCATGTCTTCAAAAGACGGTTCCGTCGCGCCTAAAGAGCGCATCAATATCAAGTATGTCCCCGCCACCGGTGATCAGCAGGCTGAAACAGAGCTGCCGCTGAAGATGTTTGTCGTTGGTGACTTCAAGGGGCAAGCCGAAGAAACTCCGATCGAAGACCGTAAGGCGATTTCCGTCGACAAGAACAACTTCCGTTCTGTGATGTCGGAAGCCGGTCTCACCCTCTCCACCACGGTCACCAACAAGCTGGACGAAGAAGCCGAAGAATTGCCGGTTAACCTTGAGTTCCAGACGCTGGACGACTTTTCCCCGGATAGCATTTCCCGGCAGGTGCCTGAGCTGAAGAAGCTGATTGAGCTTCGTGAAGCACTGGTTGCCCTCAAGGGCCCGCTGGGTAACGTGCCATCGTTCCGATCCAAGCTGCAGGAAATGCTGGACAACGACGAAGCCCGCAACAAGCTTCTTGAGGAGCTTGAGCTGGCCACGGACGAAAACGGCGAATAATCCGGATTCGTGACCCGAATTCTGCCAGTGCTGGCAGATCTCAATCTTGTGTTTAAAACGTACTGAAGGGATGTGGTATGTCTGATACTGCTGAGCAGCAATCCGCTGCTTCCGAAGCTGTCGCGGAAGGATCATTGTTGGACCAGGTCATGGCCAACAGTCGCATGGCTCCCGCCGATGAAGGATACGATGTGGCGCGCCGCGGCGTGGCAACGTTTATCTCCAACCTGCTGAAAAGCGACGAGAAAGGCCAGCCGGTCAACAAGGCACTGGTCGACCAGATGGTGGTCGAGCTCGATCGCAAGATCAGTGCCCAGATGGATGAAATCCTGCACGCGCCCAAGCTGCAGGAGCTGGAGTCTTCCTGGCGTGGTCTGAAGTTGATGGTGGATCGCACGGATTTCCGCGAGAACATCAAGGTGGACATTCTTCACGCCACCAAAACCGAACTGCTGGAAGACTTCGAGTTCGCCCCGGACGTTACCCAGACTGGTTTTTACCAGCACATCTACTCCACGGAATACGGCCAGTTTGGCGGTGAGCCTGTGGGTGCCGTAGTGGGTAACTACGCGTTCACACCCTCCACGCCAGACATGAAACTGCTGCAGTACGTGTCTTCTGTCGGAGCGATGGCCCACGCGCCGTTTCTGTCCTCTGTTGCGCCAACGTTCTTTGGCGTCGACAGCTATCAGGAACTGCCGGCTATCAAGGAACTGAAAGCCGTCTTCGAAGGCCCGAAATACGCCAAGTGGCGCTCCCTGCGTGAGTCGGAAGACGCCCGCTACCTGGGCCTGACATCACCGCGCTTCCTGCTTCGTGTGCCTTATGATCCCACGGAAAACCCGGTACGCAGCTTCAACTACAAGGAAGACGTGTCCGGCGACCACGAGCATTACCTGTGGGGCAATACCGCCTATCTGCTGGCGACACGCCTGACCGAAAGCTTCGCCAAGTACCGCTGGTGTCCGAACATCATCGGCCCGCAAAGCGGTGGTTCGGTGGAAGATCTGCCGGTTCACACGTTCGAATCCTTCGGCCAGCTGGAAGCCAAGATTCCGACCGAGGTGCTGATCACCGACCGTCGCGAATACGAAATGGCTGACGAAGGCTTCATCGCCCTGACCATGCGTAAGGGCAGCGACAACGCAGCGTTCTTCTCCGCCAACTCTGTGCAGAAACCGAAGCAGTTCCCGAACACCAAGGAAGGCAAGGAAGCGGAAACCAACTACAAGCTGGGTACGCAACTGCCTTACATGATGATCGTGAACCGCCTGGCGCACTACATCAAGGTGCTGCAGCGTGAGCAGATTGGTTCCTGGAAAGAGCGTCAGGATCTTGAGCGTGAGCTGAACACCTGGATTCGCCAGTACGTGGCCGACCAGGAAAACCCGCCGGCGGATGTTCGCAGCCGTCGACCACTGCGTGCCGCCAAGGTGACCGTTTCCGATGTGGAAGGCGATCCGGGCTGGTACTCGGTATCCCTGGCGGTTCGTCCGCACTTCAAGTACATGGGTGCGAACTTCGAACTGTCACTCGTCGGCCGTCTGGACAAGGACTAATCCGTGTTCAGGAACACCGGTGCAGACGGTGTTCAGGCTTCGGGCGGCAGCCTGTTCGAGCGTTTGGAACAGGCTGCCGAACCCGCCGGGCAAAGCATGGGGGAAGTAACCCATGTGGTGGATTCCATCAAGCGCCACCTGGTCCGCCTGCTGAATGCCCATCCGGGCAACAGTGAGAGCGTACCTGATCTGGGGCTGGTGGATTTCAATGACGCCACGCTCGGTACCCATGACCTGAGCATTCGTATTCGAAGCGCTATACGGCAGTGTATTGAGAAGTTTGAACCCAGGGTGAGCCGGGTGGATGTGATGGCGATGCCCCAGGGGCCCGATCCATTGCAGTTGCGGTTTCAGGTGACGGTCTACCTGAAGGTGGGTTCGGAAGACGATAAAACGACCATTGATTTGTTATTGGATGACAAGCGCTATTACCGGGTGATTTAACGCCACGAAATAGCTTGAAGACACGGATGAGAGTGGGGGTGCAGTCAGGCTTCCAAAAGTGTGCGGAGCCATGGATGGCGGAGCCCAAGCGCCCATGGATGGGCTTGCAGCGTCTTTTGGAAGCCTGACTGCACCCCTGCTCGGAGTCAGAGGCGATGGCGATACCTTTTCTTCTGGGAAAAAGAACTCGCTTTGCTCGGACACCTTTTTCCCGGCAGAAAAGGTATCCCCATCCCCTCGGCCGAACTTTGGTGTAGTAGTCGTTATGAAGTTGAATCGATTTTACAGGGACGAACTGAGTTTTCTCAGGCTACAGGGCAGAGAGTTTGCGGATGCGCATCCTCAGCTGACCCGGTTTCTTTCTGAGCAGAGTACTGACCCGGATGTCGAACGGCTGCTGGAAGGCTTCGCCTTTTTGACCGGGAAGCTCCGGGAGAAGGTCGAGGACGAGTTTCCCGAGCTGACGCATTCGCTGCTGAACATGCTGTGGCCGAACTATCTGCGGCCAGTGCCCAGTTGCACCATCATGCGGTTTGATCCGCAGTTGCATGCCATCAGTGAGCGTCAACGGGTGGATCGGCATACCGAGATCAAGAGCCGCCCGCTGGGAGACGCCACGCGTCAGACCCAGTGCCGGTTCCGTACCTGTCGGGCGGTGGACGTGTTTCCAGTCAGCGTGGCGGATGCTCACGCAGAGCACTCCCGGGAAGTGTCTTCCGTCACCGTCGACCTGGCGCTGCACACCGATCAGCCGTTGTCGTCCCTGGGGTTGGAGAATCTGCGTTTTTACCTGGGCGGCGAGAGCCATATTTCCGAGACGCTATATCTGTGGCTGAACCATTACCTGCAGCGTATGGAACTGGTGGTGGGCGATTCGGTGTTTTCCATTCCGGCCAGCCAGTTGAAGCCCGTCGGGTTCGCCAACGACGAGGCCCTGTTGCCGTATCCCAAGAACGCCTATCCCGGCTACCGGATTCTGCAGGAGTTCCTGAGTTTTCCGGAAGCTTTCCGGTTTGTGGATATTCAGGGCCTGAAAGCACGGCTGCCAGCAGTGCAGGCGGATGAGATCAGCCTGCGGTTCCACTTCAGCCGTATCCTGCCGCCGGATGCCAAGATTCGTGCGGAGAATTTCCAGCTTTACTGCACGCCGGCCATCAATCTGTTCACCCACGAAGCCGACCCGGTGGACCTGAATGGCCGCCAGACGGAGTACCGGATTGCGCCGTCCAGCCGGTCGCCGGAGCACTACGAAGTTTTCAGCATTGAACAGGTGGAAGGCTGGCTGGAAGGCCGGTCGGGGCGCGGAGAGCCGCGGCTGTATACCGCGTTTGAGAGTTTTCAGCATGAGGTAGAGCGGGATCGTGGTCGTACCGCCCTGTACTACCGGGTTAAGGCCCGGGAGAGCGTTCGTGGGGATGGCTTTGACCACTACATATCCTTCGTGCGCGGTGACGAGTCCGAGTGCCTGAACCGGCAGGAAGCGGTATCGCTGACTCTGACCTGCACCAACCGTCAGTTGCCGCATCAGCTGGCGGTGGGGGAGATCTGCATGGCGACAGAAACCACGCCGGCGTTCGCTTCGTTCAGCAATATTACCCGGCCCACGCACACCCTGCGGCCGACACTGGATGGCAGCCTGTTGTGGACACTGATCTCCAACCTGTCGCTGAACTACCTGTCGCTGCTGGATGTGGACGCCTTGCGCACAGTACTGCGGGTTTATGATTTTCGCGCCCTGGTGGATCGCCAGGCGGAGCGGGTGTCCCAGAAGCGCCTGGCCGGCATCCTGGATATTGAAACCACGCCGGTGGACCGGATGGTGCGGGGGTTGCCGGTGCGGGGTATTCGCTCGGTGATGCGGCTAGATCAGCAGTCGTTCGCCTCGGAAGGCGATCTGTACCTGTTTGGTACGGTACTCAGCCAGTTTTTCGCACTTTACGCCAGTATTAACGCTTTTCACCAACTGGAAGTGGTGAATACAGACAATCAGGAACGGTACACATGGACGTTACAACAAGGGCAGCAGCCTCTGATGTAGCTGAGCTGCAACCCGTTCTGGGCAATGCACGGCGCTACAGCTTTTTCCAACTGGTGGACTTGATCCATCGTCACCACGGTGATGATCTGGAACGATCCCAGGACGAGCAGCCGCAGCGGGAGCGTATCCGCTTCTCGGCGTCGGCCGGGCTGGGGTTTCCCGGCAGTGATGTGGTGTCGGCGGCGTCGCCGGAGCACGAGCACGCGCCCTATCAACTGGAAGTCAGTTTCCTGGGCTTGCACGGTTCTCAGTCGCCTCTGCCGGGCTACTATCTGGAGGACCTGGCGTGGGAGTCAGGGCAGAACCTCGGCATCCGTCGTCATTTTCTGGATTTCTTCAATCACCGGCTGGTGACCCTGTTTCACCGGGCATGGCGCAAGTATCGCTATTACGTTCGGTTTCAGCCGGAGGCCTCTGATGGCTTCTCCGAACATATTTTCTCCCTGGTGGGTCTCGGAGACCCGCAGGTCAGGGCGGCAACACCGGTTAACTGGTCGAAGATGCTGGCCTACGCCGGGATGATGGCGGGCCGTAGTCGTTCTCCGGAAGTTGTCAGCGGCATCATTGGTCATTGCTTTGATCTGGACGATGTCGGCATTGAACAGTGGGTATTGCGTCGGGTGGAGATCCCGAAGGATCAGCAAACTCGGCTGGGGCAGGCCAACGCCGCCCTCGGTGAGGACACGTTGGTAGGCTCGGGCATTCGCGATCGCAGCGGCAAATTCATCCTGCGCATCCGCAACCTCGACCGACAGCGATTTGCGGATTTTCTACCCAACGGCGACGACCACGACCGGCTGGTGAAGCTGGTGGAGTTTGTCACCCGGGAACAGCTGGCTTACGACCTGGAACTGCAGATGCGCCCGAGGGATGTAAAGCCAATGCAGTTGGGCGCGGATGTGCGGCTGGGCTGGAACTCGTTTGTCACCCCGGAAAAGGCCCGGAAGCTGCCAGCGGTGCGGTTGCAGATTCGCCGCTGAATTCAATGGATTGCTTAGCAGGTTAAAAAGGAAACCGGATATGGAACATCGACCAACCCATAACCTGAAACTGGTGGTCAGTAACCCTACCCAGGTTGCCAGTGGCCTGGCCCGGGAGCATGTATTCGGAGTGCATGGTGGCTCCATCGGCAGTGCCGGTAGTGACACCTGGCAGTTGTCCTCACATCGCACCGGGGCCGTCGGCGGCCATGCAGAAGTTCGGTTTATGGACGGCGTGTTCTGCCTCATTGACCGCAGCGGCCGAACGTATATCAACAGCGGTACCCAGCCAGTCGGCCGGGGCCGCCGGGCACGCCTGAAGAGTGGTGACACCATCACCATTGGTCGCTATCAGCTCAAGGCAGAGGTGCTTAGCGGTCAGCGCCAGGATGGCAACCTGCCAGAGGAAGCGGAGGACGCCACTCTGGTCAATGTCGACGAGGACGAGCTGATGCGCGCCGAGGAGCGTGAACTGGAAACCGTTGGCGACGAGCCGCTGCACGGTTTGCAGCCGGCGCCGGGTGAAACCTTCAACGACGATCCCCTGCAGGCCTGGTCAGACCCCCGTGGCGAAAGCCAGCACGCTGATGTGGCCGAAAGCCGTGACCGGGAGTCCCTGCTGGCGGACAAGCCAGAGTGGTACGCCAGCGAGGGCGCTGTAACCGACGAGTATCGCGAGAACCGCGACGTAGCCATGGGTCTACCCATGCGAAAAGGAGAGGGTGATAGGATGTCAGAGACCACCAAGCCGGCCCGCCGCCGGGAGACCAACGACCAGAGCCGTCAGCACATCAGCGGTGCGCCGCTGTTGCGCGGCATGGACACCGACCTGGGCTTCGCCGACAGTGACGAAATGCGCTTGTTCCTCGAAGAGGCCGGCCAGACCCTGAAAGCCACCGTGGAAGGCCTGCTGGCCCTGCATCAGGGTGAGGACAGCCGCCACCAGGCTTTGCGCACCCGCTTGCAGCCCATTGAGGACAATCCGTTGCGCCTGGGCGAAGACTACAACGAGACCGTGCAGACCCTGTTCGCCAGCCAGCGCAGTCCGGTTCATCTGTCCGCACCGGCGGCCGTCAGTGAGAGCCTGCAAAGCCTTCACCATCATCAGCTCGCTACCCAGACCGCTATTCGCGAGGGGCTGGATGCCATTCTTCATGCCTTCTCACCAGAGGCATTGCTGCGCCGGTTCCATGGTTATCGCCGGGGCCTGAAAACCGACGAAGATGAAAGCAACTGGGCATGGGAGATGTACCAACACTATTACCGGGAACTGAGTTCCAGTCGTCAGCAGGGTTTTGAACGCCTTTTTCAGGAGGTGTTTGAACAGGCTTACGATCAACAACTGCGTCAATTACAGAGGGAGAACCTGTCGTGAAGTACTGCAAATGGAGTTTGCTGGTCGCCATTCTCGTTTTGGTGGGGTGTAGCACCCCCTACAACGCTGTTACCAAGACCGCCAAGGTGATGTGGGATCCGGACATTCCTGTGGGTTACCCGGATGAGCTGCCAAGCCGCGTGGACCTGACCATGTTGGCGGAGCCGGACGTGAACCCCAACGAATCCCTGGCGCCGACACCCATCGCCTTCCAGATCATCCAGATGCGGGACAGCTCGCGCCTGATGGCGGCGGATTTCGACCAGTTGCTGGGCGAACTGGAGCCGTCCCTGGGTCGCAACTACGTCGACCACAGCGATTACACCCTGGTGCCGGGGCAGTTCAAGTTCATTGAGCCGTTCGAAATCGCCGAGGATACGCGCTTTATCGGTGTGATCGCTTTCTACGCCTATCCCAACCTGTCTCAGTGGAAGAAGGTGGTGAAGGTGGATCCCATCGGCGGTCGGTACCACCTGCTGGTCAATCTGCGCGAGCGTGAAGTCAAACTCAGAAGGTCGGATGAGTCCTGATGTCTGCAACGAATCGAGTCGTCTGGAGTGATGGGCTGTTCATCAAACCCCAGCACTTCCAGCAGCAACAACGTTACCTGGAACACCAGATCAACGAGCGGGCTCTGGCCATTTCTGATTACCTGTACGGTTTCAGTGATCTGGAGCTCAACGCGGAATACCTGAGCTTTGGCCGGGTAGGCCTGGTACGGGCCAGCGGCCTGTTTCCGGACGGCACCCGTTTCTGCCTGCCCCAGGACGACGTGATGCCGGAACCTCTGGAGATCACTGATGCCTCCGTGGCCAACCAGGTGGTGTACCTGGCCCTGCCGCTGGGCAGCGAGAGCCTGGCGGAAGTGGAATGGCCGGAAGCCGCCATCGCGGGCCGTTTCCGGGCCCAGAGCGAGGAAGTCCGGGACCTGCATTCCATTGACGGAGATTCCCACACCATCGACGTGGCCCGGGTGGCCCCGAAACTGATGCTGAAACGGGACGATCGCAGTGCCTACGCGGCCCTGGCCATTGGCCGGATTCTGGAAAAACGCCCGGACGGAAGCCTGGTGATGGACCCGAACTTCATTCCCACCATACTCAGTGTACGGGCGGCGCCCCGGCTTCAGCGTTTCGTCGGGGAAATGGCCGGGCTGATGCGCGAGCGGGCCAAGAACATTGCCGAGCGAGTGGGTGCCCCAGGGCAGGGTGGTGTCGCGGACGTGGCGGACTTCATGCTACTGCAGATGCTTAACCGCGCTCATCCCCGTTTTCTGCATCTGGCGCGGCTGCGTCAGTTGCATCCGGAGCGGCTCTACGAGGCCCTGCTGGAGTTGTGCGGCGAACTGGTGACCTTCACCGATGAAAGCCGCCTGCCCCAGGAATACACCGCGTACGATCACGACCTGCCGGAGGATTCCTTCACGCCACTGATGCAGGTACTGAGGCAATCACTGAGCACGGTGCTGGAGCCGCGCGCGCTGGCTATCCAGCTGCAGCAGCGCCAGTACGGCCTCACGGTGGCGCCGGTCCAGGATGCACAGTTGATCGGCCAGGCCGAGTTCATCCTGGCAGTGAAGGCAGACATGCCGCTGGACGATCTGCGCAAGCAGTTCACCCAGCAGTGCAAGGTGGCCTCGGTGGAGAAGATCCGCGATCTCATCAGCCTGCAATTGCCGGGGATTCCGCTGTCGGCCCTGCCGGTGGCACCCCGTCAGTTGCCGTATCACGCCGGGTTCGTGTACTTCCGGTTGGACGACCAGAGCCAGGCCTGGCAGATGCTCGACAACGCCAGCGGCTTTGCGTTCCACGTGGCCGGCAGTTTCCCGGGAATGGAAATGCAGTTCTGGGCAATCAGGAGCTAAATCATGGCAGATGCACCGGTGATGGATTCACCCAATGGCAACACGGAAGCAGGTGGCAGTGCGTTTGATGACCTGATGTTCGCGGACAGTAACCGCGATGGTCGCGTGGGCGATCAGGGCTTCGGTAATGACCAGTTCCAGCTGCGGGGCCTGGAGGATAACCGGCTGATTGATGCCGCGACGCCCCTGCTGGGGCTGGTAATCCGGGTGCGCCGGCTGGCGGATTTCCACGGTGTGGAAAACTTGTACCAGCAGGTGGTCGACGAAGTGGCCGCCATTGACCGGGAACTGGTGGAGCAGGGCTACGAGCGGCCGACGGTGGTGGCCTATCGCTACGTACTCTGCGCCTTTATTGACGAAGCCGTGTTGGGTACCGACTGGGGTGCCCACAGCGTGTGGTCCCAGCATTCGCTGCTGTCCCGTTTCCACAACGAAACCTGGGGTGGCGAAAAGGTGTTCGCCATCACCGCCCGCATGGAGCAGGAACCGGAACGTTACCGCGACATGCTGGAGTTCATTTACCTGTGCCTGTGCCTGGGTTTCGAAGGCCGCTACAAGGTAATGACGAACGGCCGGGACGAGTACGAACAGATTATTCGGGGGCTGTATGAACAGATTCGCGGGTTGCGTCGCGACGAGGAACCGCAGCCGCTGACCCGCGCACTGGACAACGTAACACCGGCTCGTAACCGGCTACGGACAGGCCTGCCCCTATGGGGCATTGGCGGACTGTTTGTGGCGGCCATGGCCGGGGTATACACGCTTTACAACATAGCGCTAAACGAACGCATCAGGGATGTGCTCAGCGTATTGGAACCTGTCTCTTATACACATCTCCGAGCCCACGAGACGGACTCCTATCT
>CAJXOQ010000089.1 GCA_913057975.1 uncultured Marinobacter sp. | reverse complement strand
TGGGCTCGGAGATGTGTATAAGAGACAGCATGTAACGCACCAGCCAATCAACCGCTTCCTCGCCAAGCGGAACCAGGCGTTCTTTGTTGCCCTTGCCAACAATCCTGATCACCCCCTGGCGCAGGTTCACCTCATCCACCGTTAAAGCCACAAGCTCCGAAACCCGCAAACCGCAGCCGTACAGGATTTCCATCATCGCCTTGTCGCGAAGCTCGATAGGCACCTCGGGGTCAGGCTCCATCAACAGATTCTCCACATCCTCCTCCGACAGGGAATCTGGCAATCGTCGGGGAAGGCGGGGACTGTCTATTCGTAGCGTGGGGTCTTCTGCAATTACGCCTTCCCGCAAAAGGTAGCGAAAAAAACGACGCAAACCGGAAAGGCGACGCGCAGCCGTGGAGGTTTTGAAACCATCAGACAACCCACGGGATATCCAGCCCAGCAAATCGGTACGGCGCACCTCAGTCAGCAGGGGCTTTTCCGGCTGCTCCTGCAGCCAGGCCGCCAACCGCTCAAGATCACTCCGGTAGGCCTGACGGGTTTTTTCGCCCAACCCATCTTCAAGCCAGATAGCATCGGTGAAGCGCACAATGACCGCTTCATCCTGCGACCGAAGCTCAACTTTGGAGGTGGGTTTCCGGGGCATAGCAGCCTACTCGAAACGAAACGGACACGGGAGATTCCGGTAACCGGACACGAAAAAGGCAGCCTTGGGCTGCCTTTTCCTGACGAACTGTAACCAGCAACCCGTGCTGATCAGCCCAGCTTTTCCTTGATACGAGCAGCCTTACCGGACAGCTCACGCAGGTAGTAAAGCTTGGCCTGGCGAACATCACCACGACGCTTCACGCTGATGCTGTCGATCAGTTTGGAGAAGGTCTGGAAGGTGCGCTCAACACCCACACCGTAAGAAACTTTCCGTACAGTGAAGGAAGAGTTCATGCCACGGTTGCGCTTGCCAATCACGACGCCCTCGAACGCCTGAAGACGCTCGCGGTTGCCCTCGGTAACGCGAACCTGAATAACCACGGTATCACCCGGCGCAAAGGCAGGGATTTCCTTGGTCATCTGCTCTGATTCAATCTGACTGATGATGTTGTTCTTGCCGCTCATCGTATGTGCTCCTGATACCCAATCTTTTAATGCCCTGATGATTCAGAGGCACCCGGTTCGTTCAAAATCTCTTCCAGCAGCTCACGCTCTTCGTCCGTAAATACCCGCTTTTCCAGCAGGTCGGGGCGTCGCTCCCGGGTTCGCCTCAACGACTGTTTCAGCCGCCAACGCCGGATCTGATCATGGTGACCGCCTAACAAAACATCCGGCACAGCCTGACCTTCGTAAACCTCCGGCCGGGTGTAGTGCGGACAATCCAGCAAACCGTCAGCAAAGGAATCCTGCTCTGCCGACTGCGCATGACCCAGCGCTCCGGGGATGAGGCGTGTAACCGCATCAATGACAGCCATGGCCGCCAACTCGCCACCGGACAGTACAAAGTCTCCCAGTGACACCTCCCGATCGACTTCCGCCGATATCAGGCGCTCATCAACACCCTCATACCGCCCAGCAACGAGGATAAGATTCTCTTCCGCTGCCAGCGATTCAACCACGCCCTGATTCATCGGTTCTCCCTGAGGAGACAGATAAACCACGCAAGCGCGTCCGGGAGCAGACTCTCTCGCCGCATGAATGGCATCCCGCAATGGCTGAATTTTCATCAGCATACCGGGGCCGCCACCGTAGGGCCGGTCGTCTACTGTACGATGACGATCATGAGTGAATTCCCGAGGATTCCAGGCCGTGAACGTCAACAGACCATCACGAACGGCCCTTCCGGTAATCCCGTAATCCGTCACCGCAGCGTACATTTCCGGGAACAGACTGACTGCACCAATCCACACCCGTCAGAACTCCGGATCCCAATCGGCCACCAAACGCGACCCGGCCAGATCCACACTCCGGATTACCTGGTCCGGAAGATAGGGAATCAGCCGCTCGCGCTGGTCAATGGAGGCGTCGGTTGCCCGCACCACCAGGACGTCGTTGGAGCCTGTTTCTATCAGATGATGCACCTTACCCAGGCACTCATCTTCTGTCGTGAAAACGTCGAGGCCTTCCAGTTGATGCCAGTAGTACTCCCCTTCGGGAAGCTGCGGCAATTCCTCGGTAGACACGATAACGTCGGCACCACAGTAACTGTGGGCCACTTCACGATCATCAATACCTTTTAACCTGACGACGATCCCCTGGCCTTGCCGGCGACCTTCCTCAAGCTTGGCCGGGATACGCTTGCCGTTGTGGACCAAGGTCCAGTCGCGGTAGTTCAGTATTCCGTCCTTGGGGTCAGTGTAGGAGTAGACTTTAAGCCACCCCTTGACCCCAAACACCGAGGTAATCTGACCAATCACAGTTTCCTGCGAGTGTTGAGCCATACCCTAACCCCGGTGGTGAAACGTTCTTTCAATTACTCTGCCGCAGCGCCTTTCAGCAGCTGTGCAACGCGCTCGCTGGTCTGGGCGCCTTGACCCAGCCAATGATCGACGCGATCACGATCAATACGCAGACGCTCTTCCTGGCCACGGGCAACCGGGTTGAAGAAACCGACGCGCTCGATAAAACGACCGTCGCGGGATTTGCGGCTGTCTGTCACTGTCAGATGGTAGAACGGGCGCTTCTTGGAGCCGCCACGAGCCAAACGGATTATTACCATTTCGACCAATATCCTGTTCTGTTGTACGAACTTTGTACGATTCACACCCGCCAAACAAAGGCTGGCGCGAAGACCCATACTCGAAAGGGGCGCTATTCTATGCTAAATGAACGCCAAAGAAAACAGGGAATACATCCCGGTTTCTACATACGCCCACGCGGGGGCATACCACCGCCTGCGCCACCCGGCGGCATCATACCGCCAAGACCACGCATCATGTTAGCCATTCCGCCTTTCTTGCCGAATTTCTTCATCATTTTCTGCATTTGCTTGTGCTGCTTAAGCAGACGATTCACATCCTGGATTTGCGTACCGGACCCCGTCGCAATGCGGCGTTTGCGGGAGTTGTTAATCACATCCGGGTAGCGGCGCTCCTTCGCCGTCATTGAGCAGATAATGGCCTCCATCTGCCCCATAGACTTGTCATTGACCTGTTGCTGGGCCATCTGCGCCATCTGACCCATGCCGGGCAGCTTATCCATCAGACCGCCGATGCCGCCCATGCTTTTCATCTGCTGAAGCTGGTCACGGAAGTCTTCAAGATCAAAGCTCTTACCTTTCTTGATCTTCTTTGTCAGTTTCTGGGCTTTCTTCTGATCAATCTTGCGCTCGGCTTCCTCTATAAGGGAGAGCACATCCCCCATACCCAGAATCCGGGACGCCACCCTGTCAGGATGGAACGGCTCCAGGGCATCGGACTTCTCACCCACACCCAGGAACTTGATCGGCTTGCCGGTGATGTGACGCACCGACAACGCGGCGCCGCCACGGGCGTCGCCATCGGTCTTGGTCAGGACAACGCCCGTCAGCGGCAGCGCATCGTTAAAGGCCTTGGCTGTGTTGGCTGCGTCCTGACCTGTCATGGCGTCGACCACAAACAGGGTTTCAACCGGGTTGACGGCTTTATGGAGCCGACCAATCTCGCCCATCATCTGTTCATCAACGTGCAGGCGGCCGGCCGTGTCCAGAATCACAACATCGATATGCTTCTTGCGGGCTGCATCCATGGCGCCATTGGCGATATCAACAGGATCCTGGTCCTCAGAACTGGGAAAGAACTCCACACCCACTTCACCAGCCAGTGTTTCCAGCTGACGAATGGCCGCCGGGCGATACACGTCAGCGCTCACCACCAGAACGGACTTTTTCTGCCTCTCCTTAAGAAAGCGGGAAAGCTTGGCTACGGTCGTGGTCTTGCCGGCGCCCTGTAAGCCGGCCATCATAATCACTGCCGGTGGCTGTACCGCCAGATTGAGGGACTCGTTACCGTCCCCCATCACGCGCTCAAGCTCCTGCTGGACAACTTTCACAAATACCTGGCCCGGACTCAGGCTACGCTGAACTTCCTGCCCGATCGCCCGCTGACGCACACCCTCAATGAATGCCTTGACCACGGGAAGGGCTACGTCCGCCTCCAACAGCGCCATGCGCACTTCACGCAGCGTTTCCTTTATATTGTCGTCGGTCAGCCGCGCCTGCCCAGATATCTTGCGCAGACTGCCGGAAAGTCGGTCCTGGAGGTTTTCAAACATGTTGCTCTTCCGTACCCGGATAAATTGGTTGCATGAAACACCGGAACCCGATCAGGCTCCTTGATTCCTGTTGCATAATCGCGACATTATAACCAGACTATCGCTCTGAAACGACCAGCCCGGTCAAATCGGCGTGGAACCCCGCCGATCTCGAGTTTGAAAGTGGTTATAAAAAGGACGTCATGGGAACGCTGATCCTCGCGGTCACTTCGTTATTGCTTTACAGCGTAGGTACCGCCCTGCAGGCACTCAGCTTCCGCGGACGGGTACACACCAGCATCGCCATCACCACCCTTATTGGCTTGCTGGCCCTGACAGCACATGGTCTGCTGATTGCACAGACCGTTCACCGTGAAGGCGGTTTCGATTTCGGCTTCTTCCAGAGTTCCGTCCTTATTTCCTGGCTGATTGCTTTTTTACTGCTTGCCCTCAACCTTCGAAAACCGGTACAAAGCCTTTTCCTCGGCGTTTACCCGCTGGCGGCACTGACCATCATTATGAGCCTGATCACGCACTCCCCTTCCCGACTGGTGCCGGAAGACAGCTACGGTATGCTCTCCCATATCGCATTGTCGGTGACAGCCTACAGCCTGTTTACGCTGGCCGCCATACAGGCGGTACTGCTCTACCTTCAGAATCGCCAGCTCAAACAGAACTATAACAGCATCCTTATCCGCAACCTGCCACCACTACAGACCATGGAGTCACTGCTGTTCGAGCTAGTGTGGGCAGGCGTGGTCATGCTGATTCTGGCGATTGTGACCGGCGCTCTGTTCATTGACGATCTGTTCGTCCAGGATCTGGCCCACAAAACGCTGTTCTCACTTTTGTCACTCATTGTCTTCATAGCATTGCTGATCGGGCGCTATACAAAGGGTTGGCGCGGCATTACCGCCAGCCGCTGGACACTGGCGGGCTGCGCCCTTTTAATGCTTGCCTTCTACGGAAGCAAGTTTGTGCTGGAACTGATTTTTCACAGAGGCGGCTGACGCCACCACGAATCATTCCCCGGACAGACACCAACTTGACACCCCGACTTTCAACCGCCTATTTTCCCAACTTGTCGGCAACATAAGGACATTGAGTCTTGAACGAGACATCGCTTACCGCGCTGTTCATCATCCTGGCAGGGCTTATCCTGCTTTCCGCCTTTTTCTCCAGTTCTGAAACCGGGATGATGTCACTGAACCGGTACCGACTGAAGCACATGGCCAAGACCGGCCATAGAGGTGCCCGGAGAGCACAATCTCTCCTTAATCGCACCGATCAGCTGATCGGCGTCATCCTGATAGGCAACAACTTCGTCAACATCTTTGCCTCGGCCATCGCCACGGTGATTGCCATCCGTATATGGGGTAATGCCGGGATTGCCATCGCCACCGTCCTGCTGACCATCGTCATCCTGATCTTTGCTGAAGTCACACCCAAAACCCTCGCGGCCCTGTTTCCTGAAAAAATTGCCTTTCCAGCCAGCCACGTACTCGGGCCGCTACTTAAATTACTCTATCCCGTGGTTTGGGCGGTCAATCTGTTTACGGGCGCCATCCTGAAGATCATCGGCGTGTCCGCCGACGATGCCGCCAACGAGCACCTTAGCCGCGAAGAGCTGAGAACGCTCGTAAACGAAGCCGGCGCACTTATCCCAGCCAAACACAAGGACATGCTGGTCAGCATCCTGGACCTTGAAAAAGTAACCGTAAACGACATCATGGTGCCACGTAACGAGGTGGTCGGCATTGATCTGGATGATGATCTGGACACCATCCTGCGCCAACTGCGAAGCAGCCAACACACTCGCTTGCCGGTGTTCAAGGGAGACATCAACAACATTCAGGGCGTACTTCACCTACGCAACGCATCAAAACTCCTGCTTCACGATGAAATCAACAAGGCTATGCTGATGCAGTTGTGCCGTGAACCCTATTTCATTCCGGAAAGCACGCCCCTCAATACCCAGCTGATCAATTTCCAGAAGGAGAAACGACGCTTCGGCATCGTCGTTGACGAGTACGGAGAGGTGCTTGGCCTGGCGACGCTGGAAGACATCCTTGAGGAAATCGTTGGCGAATTCACCACGGATTACGCCGCCACCAGCCCCGACATCATCCCTCAGGACGATGGCACCTACATAATCGATGGTACGTCCGCTGTTCGAACCATTAACAAGACACTTGGCTGGAAACTGCCCATTGATGGCCCCAAAACACTCAACGGTCTCATCACCGAAACTCTGGAAAACATCCCGGACACCAACGTGTGCCTGAAGGTGGGCGGACATCGTGTTGAGGTCCTCCAGATCAAGGACAACGTGGTCAAGGCTGCGATCGTTCATCCGAAAAAAAAGAAAAAGCGCGCGGCGGGTTAGATCATCTGGCTATAACACCTGACCATTTAGAAAGATCAAAATTTAACCTTTCTCTTGACCGAAATGCGGTTCCACCCAAGACTGGGGTCACGTGAAAAATAGTAAAGACATGCCGGACGAAATATGATCCGCCGTTCCTTGGGGGTGCCCCGAGAACATTAGTGGGTTTTGTTAGCGCTTGGTCATGTTACCGTGTGTTAAAATGCGGTAGATTTAACGTATAAAGAAAAAATACAGCTGTAAGCTCGGTTATGTATCCGGTTGAGGCGCACACAGGAGTCGGCCATGAATAAGCAGTCCGGCATACATTATCTCCGCGAGCACCGGGAGGCAGGGAGTTCAAATCCCGTACCTGCACAGGTGGTCCGCATCCGCGACACTGTCGTTGCTGGGCTGGGAGATTTGTTGCAGGGTGCATTTGACGCAGTTGATGACTCGTTGTTCGAACTGGCAAACAATGCCAGGAGCAACAACGAGCAGAACCGCTATTTTGAAGCTATGCGCGAAATCCGTATCAAGCGGAAGGGTGTAGAGCGCCATTTCCAGAATGCGGTTGCACAACTGTTTGCCAATCCTCCCCAAAGCGGCAGCGTGACGGCCGATGAAAGCCTTGCCAGCCAGGCCAACCCAGACAGCTTATCGCTGGTTGGTGATGATGACCTGGAGGAGCAAGTTGCCCTGAATGCCATGATCACCAAGTCCAAGGTGCACTTTCAGGGCCCTTTGTTACAACTGCAGACACGCTTCAGTGTGGTTTATCCGGGCGCCAGTGATGAAGCGCCGGTTAACCCCATGGCGCCAGAACACCTCTGTAGCGCCTTTGTGGAAGCCATCCAGGCCCTGGAAATCCAGATTCGCGAACGCCTGATCCTGCTCAAGCAATTTGATCGTTACGTTGTTTCCAACCTTGGTATGTTGCTGGACGAAGCTAACCGAATTCTCATCCAGGCTGGCGTGATTCCAAATTTCCGCTACCACGGCAAGGCAGGTAAACAGCAGAGCAAGACAGCATCAGGCACTCACGCTGACGAAGCAGGTGGGAACGCCCGAGCGACGACGGAACCCGCTGCCGCAGAAAGTCAGCAAGGGCACCACGAAGGTGCCATGTTTGAACAGATCCGGCAGATGCTGGCTCTGCAGCGCACCAACGCAGGCATTCCTCCACGGGCCTCCGACCCCAATATCCATGTTGTTGGGGGAGCGGAACTGGCAAGCCTGCTCGGCTCCCTTCCGCAGCACCCCTCCGGTGAACAGATCAGCGGAAACCTGAGTGCCGGCGAGCCGGTAATGGTTGACCTGCACCAGGTTGTCCAACAGTTGCTGGCACAGGCAGGAACGGCCAGCGATGGCAAAAAGCCGGCTCTGGCGGAAATGGACGAGGACCTGATCAACCTCGTGTCCATGCTGTTTGAATTCATTCTGGACGATTACAACCTGTCGGCCCCCGTGCAGGTCCTGATCAGCCGATTGCAGATTCCCATCCTCAAGGTGGTGATCAAGGACAAATCATTCTTCAGTAAAGCAACTCACCCCGCCCGCCGCCTGCTGAACTCACTGGCACGGGCTGGCATTGGCTGGAGCGAGAGTGACGAGAAAACCCGCGACAAGCTGTACGAGCAGATCCACGCCATTGTCGTTCGCATACTGAACGAATTCGATGGTGACGTAACACTCTTTGAAACCCTGGGCGAGGAGTTCGAACAGTTCCTGGCGAGGGAGAACCGCAAGTCCTCCCTGGTGGAGCAGCGCACCCGGGAATCCGAACGCGGCCGCATCAAGTCGCAGAAGGCTCAGGAAACTGTTGATCAGCTGCTGCAGAAGAAACTGGCTCGTTACAAACTCCAGGAACCGGTGCGGAACATCCTGATCAACGGCTGGAGCCGGGTGATGTTCCTGGCCTACCTGAGGGACGACGTGGAACACCGGTGGTTGCAGACGGTCCGCGTCGTTGACGATCTGATCTGGTGCTTGCACCCGCACCAGGAAGATGAAGATCGTGACCAATGGGTTCGCGTGGTTCCCGGCCTGCTGAAGTCACTCCGGGCAGGGCTTGAGGAGGTTTCCTACAACTCATCCAAACTGGATGAGATGATGGCGGACCTCAAGCACGAGTTAACGGAAGCTTTCCGGGCCAACGCGCTGGCCGAAGCCATGGAAGACTCTTCCGAGCCGGAACCCGAAGAAGACATACCCACAGCCCACCAGACCGCCATTGAGCGTCAACAGGAGCTCGAGGACGCCGCCATCGCCGAATACGTGGCACAGATTGATGCCATTGAAATCGGCAATTGGGTGGAATTCAACCTGGTCAACGGGGCCAGCTTCCGCTGCAAACTGTCCGCCATTATTGAGGAAGCGGACTGCTTTGTATTCGTGAACCGCATGGGGCTTAAAGTGATCGAGAAAACCCGCACTGACCTGGCCCACGAAATGCGGCGCGGACGCCTGACCGTCCTTGAACAGGGGGCACTGATTGACCGGGCTTTGGATGCCGTTGTGGGTAGTTTGCGGAGCAAAGCGGGATAGGCACCGGGAGCACCTGAGCGTCAATGCTGGAGTATGGCAGTGTTACCGGCCTTCCGGACAAATACCGGATCACTCTGGCGATATCGATTGCCCTGCTGCTTCATACCCTGGTAATGGCCGCCCTTCCCTTTACGAGTCCAAACCTGGAAAGCCATCGTCAGACCGTGAAGGTGGAGCTGGTCAGCCCTGGCAGTGTTCCCTTGGCGGAATCCGCCGCCAACGCGACATCGCCCAGCAGCAACCAGCACGAGTCCGTTGCTGTGGAATCGCCTCAAATCGACACCAGTCAGCCCCGAAAAAGAGAACAAACCGAAAACTCGGCACCACCACCGCCAACAGCCGTGGTGGAGCCCCTCCCTGCAGCACAGACAACGCCCTCGCCGGACTCAGGCGCTACTACCGCAGGTAACCCGAAGCAGCCGGTGGAAAGCTCGCCGGAAAGGATCACTCGGATTACCTCGTCTCCACGAGATGTGGATCCCTATATAGCAAGCCTGGCCGTACACATTGGCAAGGAACTCGGCAAACGACCCGTTCCATCCAGCCGCAGCGTTACCGAGCCGGTGACCAGTCAAATCGAACTGAAATTACTGCCAAGCGGTGCACTTACCAATGCGAAGGTCACCAGATCAACAGGTTTCAACGAAATAGATCGAGCGATTTACCAGGCAGCCCTGCTAGCCAGCCCCTATCCAGAACCACCGGAAGAATACTCAGGAAGGAAGCAATTCCGGGTCGAACTCATTTTCGCCCCGGAACGACTTTAAACGCGGTTAATTCAGGCTTCTGCCTGTTTCGAAGCAGCCTTGACCTGCTCGGCCAGCTCACCACTTTCCGACATTTCAAGAATGATGTCGCAGCCGCCCACCAGCTCACCGCTGATATAAAGCTGCGGGTAGGTTGGCCAGCTCGAATAGACCTTCAGACCTTCACGCAATTCCTGATTATCAAGAATGTTCACGAAGGCAAACCGCTCGCCACATGCCATCAGCGCCTGGACGGTCTTCGCTGAGAAACCGCACTGCGGCGCCTGTGGAGTGCCTTTCATGTAGAGGATAATGGCGTTTTCCTCAAGCTGGCTCTTGATGGTTTCGTTGATGTCCATGAACTCTCACCTCTCATTGGAAACGGGGTCGCCCGGTTGCGACATGTTTGACACTATTGTACACGTCCCGTGACGCTCACCAAACACCACCTGATGACGACGGAGAACCTGAAGACGCCCTGGCGTTGTCTTCAGCCCCCTGACGGGCTAGACTTGACCCCCTGCCTTTCAGGCAATCAGGCAACCTCCGTTTCCGTATTTCCCGCCAGTGCGGCTCTCACCGCGCGCTGGCGTATTGCCGTTTCAGGACAATAGCCACCGCGGGCCGGTTGTAACCACGAATAGATCCCGGATTTCTTGGACAGGGTTATCGATTAATTAAGGGCCATCCCATGGCAGTAAGGCATTTTCTCACACTCAATGACTTCAGTTCCGGCGAGCTTGAAAGTCTGGTCGACCACGGCACTAAACTCCGCAACGATTGGCGCCAGGGCGCAGTGCGCGAAACCCTGAAGAATCGTGTCCTGGCAATGATCTTCGAGAAGTCGTCAACCCGTACGCGGGTGTCCTTCGAGGCGGGCATGACCCAACTCGGTGGTGCTGCCCTGTTCCTCTCCCCCCGTGACACCCAACTCGGACGAGGAGAGCCTATTGAAGACTCCGCCATTGTGATTTCCAGTATGGTGGACGCCGTCATGATCCGGACGTTTGCCCACGATACGGTCGAGACATTCGCCGCGGCCTCCAGGGTGCCCGTCATCAACGCTCTGACCGATGACTTCCACCCTTGCCAACTGCTGGCCGACATGCAGACGTATCGTGAACATCGTGGCAGCATTCGCGGCGGCACCGTTGCCTGGATTGGCGATGGCAACAACATGTGCCAGTCCTACATCAATGCTGCCACCCAGTTCGGGTTTACCCTGCGCGTTGCCTGCCCAGAGGGCTACGAGCCCGACAGCGAATTGCTGCAAGCCCACCAAGAACAGGTGTCTGTGGTTCATGATCCGGCTGAAGCCGCCAGAAGCGCCGACCTTCTGGTCACGGATGTCTGGGCCTCCATGGGGCAGGAAGACGAACAGAAAGCTCGTCAAAGGGCCTTCCAGAGCTACCAGATCAATCCCTCGCTGATGAAGTTGGCGGACAAGGACGCCCTGTTCATGCACTGCCTGCCCGCGCACCGTGGCGAGGAGATATCCGAAGACATGATGGACCACCCGCGATCGGTGGTCTGGGATGAAGCCGAAAACCGCTTGCACGCCCAGAAGGCGCTGCTGGAATTCCTGATCCTCAATCGGCTGGACTGACCAAATGACTGATCGTCTGGTTCAGACTGCTGACTGGCTGCTGGAAGTCAACAACCTGTCCTGCGGGTATGGCGATGGCTCAGTGGTCAGGAACGTCAACTTTGCTCTTAGCCACGGCGATATCGGCTGCCTGCTTGGGCCCAGCGGTTGCGGAAAAAGCACCATCCTCCGGGCATTGGCTGGGTTTCTTCCCATCAATACTGGTGAAATCTGCCTGCAGTCCAGCTCCATCAGCTTGCCCGGCCTCACTCTCCCTCCCGAAAAACGCCGAATCGGCATGGTGTTTCAGGACTACGCTCTATTCCCACACCTGACGATCGCCGAAAACGTCGGCTTTGGCTTGCGCAGGGAAGATCGCGAGGAAAAACATCAGAAAGTCACCGAGTTGCTCAAGGTGGTTCACCTGCAGGACCTCGCCGACAACTACCCCCATGAACTGTCGGGTGGGCAGCAACAGAGGGTAGCGCTTGCCCGCGCCCTGGCACCGGAACCCACGCTGATATTGCTGGACGAGCCGTTCTCAAATCTCGACGCAGATCTGCGCCGCCGACTCAGCCTGGATGTGCGGGAAATCCTCAAGACACTGGGCATCAGTGCCATCCTGGTCACTCACGATCAACAGGAAGCTTTCGCCATGTGTGACCAGGTAGCGGTTCTGAAAGACGGCGGAATACAGCAATGGGACGTGCCCTACAACCTTTACCACGAACCGGCCAACCGCTTTGTTGCAGGTTTCGTGGGCCAGGGAGGTTTCGTTCCGGGAAAAGCGCTGGGACCGGACACGATCGAGTCCGAGCTGGGGGTCATCCGCGGCAACCGCGCCTACACCTGGCAGCCCGGCACGCTGGTCGACGTGCTGATCCGGCCAGACGACATCGTCTACGATGCCAGCTCTGACCTGAAGCCAAAGGTGGTGGAAAAGACCTTTGCCGGCACCTCCACGCTCTATCGCTTTCGCTGCTCGGAAGACACCGAATTCGAGGCCCTGTTCCGGAGCCATCTGGACTTTCACCTAGGCGAACACGTGCCAGTCCGGGTGGAGGCAGACCATCTGATCGCCTTCGAGAGAACCTGAGAGCCAGAACCTCAGTTATTACAAACCCGCTCCACGGAATCCAGCCAGCCGGCGTACAGGGTCTCCCGCAGTGCCGGCTTCATAGCCGGCTCGAAGCGATGTTCCCGCTCCCAGAGTTGTGCTATCTCGTCCAGCCCCTGGTATACACCGGTCTGCAGCCCGGCCAGATAGGCCGCCCCCAGAGCCGTGGTCTCCGTCACGCGGGGGCGGTCCACCGGCACATTGAGGATATCCGCCAGAAACTGCATCACCCAGTCGTTGACCACCATGCCACCATCCACCCGCAGTGCCTGCAGGGACGCACCATCGTTCTGGATGGCGCGGATCAGGTCCTTGGTCTGATAGCACACGGATTGCAGGCCGGCGGTGACGATCTCGCCGATTCCAGTGTCCCGGGTAAGGCCGAGAATCGCCCCGCGGGCATGGGGATCCCAATGTGGCGCACCCAGTCCGGTAAAGGCCGGCACCAGGTACACCGGGTTTTCCGCCCCCACCTCCGAGGCGTAATCAGAGGATTCACGGGCGTGACTGATAAGCTTCAACCCATCCCTGAGCCATTGCATGGCGGCGCCGGCAACAAAGATGCTGCCTTCCATGGCATAGCACGGTTTGCCATTCAAACGATAAGCCATGGTTGTCAGCAACCGGTTTTCGGAGCGTAGCGCCTTTTCGCCGGTATTCAGCATCAGGAAACAACCGGTGCCATAGGTGCTTTTCGCCATGCCGGGCTCGAAACAGGCCTGCCCAATCAATGCTGCGTGCTGGTCGCCCGCGATGCCAGCGACCTGCACCGACGCTCCCAGCCACTGCCTGTCGGTGGTGCCGAAATCCGCTGCGGAATCGAGCACCTCCGGCAACAGCGCCCGGGGAACCCGGAAGAGGGTCAACAACTCGTCGTCCCATTGCTGACTATGGATATTGAACAACGCCGTGCGCGAGGCGTTGGTGGCATCGGTCTTGTGGGAGCGCCCGCCAGTCAGATTCCAGAGCAGCCAGCAGTCCACAGTACCGAAGGCAAGCTCGCCGGCTTCCGCTCTCTGGCGGGCACCGTCGACATGGTCGAGTATCCAGGCAATCTTGGTGGCGGAGAAATACGGGTCGATCAAGAGACCGGTGCGTTCAACCACCGTGCCTTCATGGCCATCGGATTTGAGTTTGGTGCAAACAGACGCCGTGCGCCGATCCTGCCAGACAATCGCGCGGTGAATAGGTTCTCCGGTTTTCCGGTCCCAGATCACCGTGGTTTCCCGCTGATTGGTAATGCCGATACCCGCCAGGGTCGAAGCATCCAGCCCTGACGATTCGAGAACCTCCCGGCACACTGCCAATGTACTTTGCCAGATTTCGCCGGCCTCGTGTTCCACCTGGCCATCTTTCGGAAAGTACTGGTGAAATTCCTGTTGCGCTGTGGCGATGGCTTGGCCGGAGGCATTGAAAATGATCGCGCGGGAACTGGTGGTCCCCTGATCGATGGCGAGCAGGTGCTGGGTCATGAGGCGTCCTTTCAGGTGCTTCAGCATTGTTCTGGTCAATGCTGCAATCTTCTCAAAGGATTGATAAGAACGCTATGGCAAAAGTCGGGCATAAAAAAAGGGCCGGAAAACCGGCCCTCAAATGACGAATGAAACAAGGAAAGTTCGTAAGAACTACAACCTCAAAAGTCATCCCTTACACACTTAGTATCGGCTCGGATTGCCCAACCTTCAGTTGAGGTTGTGTTGCGCCTTTGTTACATCAGGTTAGGGGCTGAGAGACGCATCACAAAACGGCTTAGAGAGTGTGCTCTACCGGCTTCTTGCGAGGCCAGACCAGACTGAAGCGGGCTCCGCCCAACTCGTCGCTGCGACTGACAAACGCCTGCCCGCCATGCCAGTAGAGGATCCTCCTGACAATGGAGAGGCCAAGGCCATAACCGCCCGAGGTTCGGGTACGGCTGTCATCGAGGCGTGCAAACGCAGTAAACACTTTTTCCCAATCCTCTTCGGGGATACCGGGGCCGTCGTCCTCCACGTCGATGCGGCAATTATCCTCATCAAACTGGCAGTGGACTTTCACGCGGCCGGCCGCGTAGCGGGCAGCATTTCCTACCAGATTCTGAACCGCCCGGTGCAGATACCGCGGCTCCACGTCGGACAGCGACCAGCGCTCGGATTCATCGTCAATGTCTGCCTCGATGGTGTGGTCCGGGCGGATCATCTGCTGCTCGCTCACCACCTGGCGAACGATATCACTCACCGACTTCTCCTGAAGCGCAAATACAGGGCCACCCTGCTCCAACCGGGCGTAGGTCAGGATTTCATCGATCAGCTCATCAAGCTCCTGGATGTCGCCGTCAATGCCGTCAAGCTGCTTCTGGAACGCCTCTGGAGAGTTGGCGCTTTCGATCATCTGGACACCGAATCGAATACGGGCAACCGGTGTTCTCAGTTCATGAGAAACCGCGTGGATCATTTCCCGCTGAACCCCGACGAGCCGCTGGATATGCTCCGCCATACTATTGAAGGCAGCGGCCAGCCGGGACACAAGGCGACTGTCGCCGGCATCCACCCGCGCCCCCATCTCTCCCCGGGCTATACGGATTGCCACCGACTCCACGGCCCGGAGATTGCTGTCCACATCCCGTAACGCCAGATAGAGGGCCAGTGCGAGAACACTTCCCGCCACTGCAAGCAATAGCAGCATTACCGGCCACGCCCAGGGACTGAAGGGCGCAGGCATGGCCATGTCCACGAGAGTGCCGTCTTCCAGACGGATCAACACCTGGGCCCGATCCCGGGAGGGGTGATGGTACAGCGAAATGCCCCGTTCGGAGACTCGCTCCAGAACCTCGGAATCCGGGAGTTCAGCCTGATCCCGAACCGGCAGCAACTCTACCCCGAGCGTATCGGATAGCTGCGACATGGCACCTTCCCGACCGTCCGAAGACATGTCATCAAGGTGGAGGCGCGCGATGAGAGCGGTGGCCTCGGCAATGTCGCTATAGATGTCCCGGAATCGCAGGTCGATGATCCCATCGCTATCGTTACGGACCATGACCTGCTGGCCAATACTGGTGTCCGTCGCCACCACCTGACCGTAGGAAAGGCGCTCCATGATGACATCGGATACCGCCAGGTTACCGGGCGGCGTCACCCGGAAATCGTAGAAGGACTCAAGCCAGGGGTACTGCTGCTGGGGGTATGGTGTCGCAACAAGCCAGCGCAACAGCGGTTCGGAAAAACGCTCCTGCCAGTACTGCTCCCTGACGGAATTCACACCCAGGAACAATGCGGCGCAAAACAGGAGAATCAGAAAGGTAAGACCAATCAGCCGGGCGTAAAGCTTGAGAAAAAACTTGAAGGGCATTGCGATAACCCTGGCAATGAACGCCGGCCCCGCCGGGCCAGCGCCAGAGATTGCACAGTCAGGCTTCCTTTACGAACAGGTAGCCTTTGCTGCGTACGGTTTTAATGCGCCTCGGGTGGATAGGATCGTCGCCAATTTTGGGGCGTATCCTTGAAACCCGGACATCAATCGAACGATCCTGGCCGTCGTATTCGATTCCTCTCAGGGCGGTGAAAATTTCCTCCCGACTGAGCACTCGGCCGGCATTGCTTGCCAATAGCCAGAGCAGGTCGAATTCCGCGCTGGTGAGGTCGATACTGTCGTCGCTCAACCATGCTTCACGCATTGACCCTGTCTCTTATACACATCTGACGCTGCCGACGAATAGAGAGGTGTAGA
>CAJXOQ010000088.1 GCA_913057975.1 uncultured Marinobacter sp. | reverse complement strand
TCGTCGGCAGCGTCAGATGTGTATAAGAGACAGGGCCAACCGGTTTAATGAAGCCAGCCGCAATCGCCCCGAAGGTCGGCAGTTCCTCGCTGCCGTGGTGGGTGGTTTGCTGCTCGGTTACGGGGCTCGTCTGGGCTTTGGCTGCAATATCGGGGCGCTGTTCTCCGGCATTGCCTCAGCCAGCCTGCATGCCTGGGTCTGGTTTGCCAGCGCTTTTGTGGGTTCACTGATCGGCATTCGCCTGCGGCCGTGGTTCCGGCTGCCCAACTGATGCGGGAGGACACGATGGACAGAGCCTACAGCCGAACCCGTATTGTCGTCATGCTGGCGGTGATTCTGGCGTTGATCATGGCGGACCACCTGAGAAGCCCCACCTTTGCGTTCAACTCCGGGCATGGCAATGTAGAAACGGCGCTAAGCCAGCGGGATGAAACGGCCTGTGCGCCTTGTGGAGCGCCTTGCCCGTCAACCCGCGACTGACTAAGTTCCTGCAAATGAACCGGTTTAGCCGGTGGGAGAGACAGCGAATGAACAAGGTATGCGTTGTAATGGGTGTCGGGCCGGGCAATGGCGAGGCTTTTGTGCGGCGGTTCAGTGATGAAGGCTACCAGGTGGCGATGCTGGCGCGCAGTAAAGACTACCTGTTGCAGCTTGAGCAGTCGATATCCAACACCTATGCCTTTCCCTGTGACCTGATGGAATCGGAACAGATAGGTACGGTCCTGGCTGCGATCAGGGACAAACTCGGGCCAGCCGAAGTGCTGCTTTATAACGCTGGCGGTGGTGTCTTCAAGAACGTAGAAGAGGCCAGCCTGGAGGATTTCGAAGCTAACTGGCGCATCAATGTCCAGGGCCTGGTGGCGGCCACCAAGGCGGTTTTGCCGCAGCTACGGGAGCATGACACGGCCAGTATTATCGTGACCAGTGCCTCGGCGGCGACCCGCGGGCGGGCAAACACCGCGCCTTTCGCTTCCGCAAAAGCCGCCCAACGCAGCCTGGCACAGTCAATGGCCCGCCAGCTCGGGCCGGAAAAAATCCATGTGGCTAACGTTGTGATTGATGGTGTGGTGGATCTTCCGCGAACCCGCGAGTGGCTGGCGGACAAGCCGGACGAATTCTTTGTGACACCGGCTGCGGTCGCTGACGCGGTCTGGAATCTGTCTCAGCAGCATCCGTCCGCCTGGACCTTCGAGCTGGATATTCGCCCCTTCGGGGAAACCTGGTAACGGCGTCAGCAACGTCGTTCATACCGGGTTGGTGGCCAGGATTTTCTTCAGAAAGTCCTTGGTGCGGGGGTCCTTTGGATGGTAGAAAATTTCACTCGGTGGCCCCTGCTCCACGATTCGACCGCCGTCGATAAAGATCACACGGTCGGCCACGTCCCGCGCGAAGGACATTTCGTGCGTAACCACCATCATGGTTTGGTGCTCTGAGGCCAACTGTTTCATCAGCCCCAGCACTTCTTCCACCCACTCGGGGTCGAGTGACGACGTGGGCTCGTCAAACAGGATCACCTCGGCTCCGGTGGCCATGGCGCGGCCAATACCGACCCGCTGTTGCTGTCCGCCGGACATGGAGGCCGGGTAGGCATCCGCCTTATCGGCGAGGCCAATCTGCTCAAGTATTTCCCGGGCGCGCTGGTAGGCTTTTTCCTTCGGCCAGCGGTCCACCACGAGCAACCGTTCAGCGATGTTCTGCAATGCGGTCTTGTTGGAGAACAGGGCATAGTTCTGAAAAACGAACGCGGTTCGGCGGCGCATGGAGAGAATGTCCGCGCGGCTGGCGCGGTTCACGTCCACGGTCAGATCACCCACGGTCATGGTGCCTTTGGTGGGTTGTTCCAGAAAGTTGACGCAACGCAACAGGGTGGATTTTCCGGTCCCCGAGGGACCGATGATCACCACGATCTCACCTTCTTCGATGGCGAGATCAATGCCGTCGAGAACCACGGCCTTGCCAAAATGCTTGCTCAATGATTCCAGTTTGATCATCGGCTGTAGGCCTTGTTCAGACGGATTTCCAGGTAGTGCTGAAGCTTGGAGAGCATCTCAACGACGATCCAGTACATGACGGCGGCAACAATGAAGGCCTCGAAGTACAGGAAACTGCCCGCGGCCTCTTTCTGGGTGGCGCCCATCAGCTCGGTAACCCCCAGGGTAAAAGCCAGTGAAGTGGCCTTGATCATGTCGATGAAGTAGTTCATCAGCGTGGGCAGTGCTACCCGGGTGGCCTGTGGCAACACAATCCGGCGCATCAGCTGGCCGTTGGTCATCCCGATCGACAGGGCGGCTTCGGTCTGGCTGCGGTCCACGCCCACGATGGCGGCACGTATCGATTCCGCCATGTACGCCGAAAAATGCATGGTCAGCCCCATGATGGTCGCCGTAATGCCGTCTATGACCGTCAATGCACTGACCAGTTGCGGCAGCCCGTAATAGAACAGGAACAACTGCACCAGCAGCGGAGTGCCCCGGAAAAAGGAAATGAACACGATGGTCAGCTGATTGAGCACCGGGATGCGCAGCACCCTGACGACGGCGAACAGGCAGGCGAGGATCAGCGCCAGCACCATCCCGACGCCGGCCAGCTGCAGGGTGAGAGGCAGGTACCCGAGCAACACAGGTACCAGCCCAAGCATGTATTCGACGTTCAACACGTCCATAGCGAGTCAGGCCTTGATGGCGCCCCTCAGGGCTGGGTGATGTCGGTGCCGAACTACTTCTCTGAAATGGAGGCCAGGGTTCCGTTGTCACGCAGGGTTGCCAGGGCAGCGTTTACTTCATCACGCAGCGCTCGTCCGGCGTCCGTGTCGCGAAACGGGTAGGCGTTGGTGATCTGGGAGAACGTTGGGCCGGCGAGCTCCAGCGGCAGTGGCTTCTCCTTGATGATCTGGCTGGCACTGACCCGGTCCATAACGAAGGCGTCCACGCGGCCGAGAGCGGTATCACGCTCCAGATTGCTCTCATAGGTTTTGATGTTGATTTGGTCTGCATAGGGCAGTTCCCGCAACAGGGCCTCGAAGTTGGAGCCCAGGTTCACCGCGACGGTTTTACCCTTCAGATCTTCCACACCCTCGACCTCTGTGTTGCCTTCTTTGGTCACTACCTGAGCACCGTCATAGACATACGGTTCGCTGAAAATGTAGGCCTTCTGGCGCTCCTCGGTGATGGTTATCTGATTGGCAACGGTGTCGATGCGCCCGGATTCCAACATGCCAAACAGGCCTGAGAAGTTGGCGGTCTGGTACTGGATCTCACGCCCCATCTCTTTGCCAACAGCGTTCATGACATCAACTTCAAACCCTTTGAGTGTATCCTGCTCCACAAAGGTAAACGGGAAATACTGGCCGGACATTCCGACTCTCAAGGGATCATCCTGCGCGTGCAGAGGTGCGCTTGCGAGCAGGGCAATAATCGATAGCGTATTGATCAATAGTGTTTTCATAAAACGCTCCTTCTGGCGTGCAACCTATCTGAATCATAGTCGGGAGTGAAAAATGGGCAATGATACACATCATTGGCTGTTAACAAGTCTTTCAATATCCATATAGATCTCAGGGGCATTGGTTACCCGAGCCAGCCAGCTCAGGGGGATGCCGCGCTCCCCACCCACACCGTAAATTGCTGCCATGGCCGGCCCGATGATCCAGGCACGCCCACAGGAGTCGCCTCCACATCTGATGTTGGCACGAACGGCTTCCGTAAAGCTCTGGGCGTGGTTCAGGATATGAAAGATCACTGGCATTGCCTCCTGCAGATAACAGGTGCGGCCATAGGTGTCGCCGGCACCGGAAGCATCCAGAACGGAACCGGATCTGGCTTTGTTGAGGTGTTGCGGATCAGGTGCTTCGAGGGTGGCAGCGTCCAGGGCTGCTGATAGGGATTCACCCCGGAAAAGCTGATCCAGGAGTTGCGCTGCGCACCTCGCCCAGGCTACCGCTTCGTCGTTGTGATTGGTTACCCGGACGGCGGCCTCTGCTACGCCCATCAGTCTTTCGCTGCCACAGTAACAGGCTACCAGTGGTGCCAACTTGGAAACTGCCGGCAGTTGCATGTCGTCGGCGCCGCTCTCCGGAAGCAGATGATGATCGATGGTTGTGGCCAGATGCACGCCGGCGTCCTGTATCTCCGGTTCCTGGTAAGTGAGACTGATGGCCTTACGGACCGGGTCAGCCAGTTGTTCGCCGCTCAGGCGGCGGGTATAGGGTAGAACCTTCTGCACCAGGACCCGTTTCTGTTTATCGGTCAGCTTGGCATTGGTGGTCAACTGTGCCTGTTCGATGGCACTTTGTTCGATGGTGTCCAGATTGTTGAGAGTGACCCGGGTCGGGTTGTCTATGTAGCCCCGCCAATCACCACCGGGGCCAAAGAAAGCGCGAAAGCGGCGCTGGTAATCGCGGATATCCAAATTCCCTTCACTGGCCAGCAGGCTGTCGGTCAACACCCCTGTCGCTGCGCCGTAATGGCTGACATCACCAGGCTGTTTGCCGCCATGGGCAAAATAACCGAAGCCGCCCGTGAAATAGTCGGCCTTCGGCGGCAGGAACTCCGGTGACTGGCCACCAACCTCACAGATGCGTTGGCTATCGTAAAGCCAATGCAGCCCAAGGCTGGCCGCGTCCGCAACCCAGCCTCCGGCGAGAGCGGCATTGATGGCGGCTTTTCCGTCCCAAGGTGCGTTACCGGTCATCGTCATTCCTTATTGGTCGTGTTCAGGGTTGACGATACTGTCTTCCCATCGCTTGCGTCCATCCTGTTAGCCAGGGCATTGATTCTGGTCTAGTTGGTCTCCGCCCTCTTTTCGATCTCATCCTTGATAATCCAAAGCCGATCCTGGCCCCAGCAACTGACCGCCCCGTAACGGAAGCTGGGAACGCCCCATAGCCCGCAGTCATACATGGCCTTACGATTGTCCTCCACCCACCCACGCCAGCTCTGATCGTTTAATAAAGCCTTTGCTTTCTGCCAGTCCAGGCCGGCTCGTTCGACGATTACTTTCAGACCGGCATCGGTTTCGGAGCGGATACCTTCGGCATTGACGGCCCTGGCGTAGGCCAGCATGTAGTCGGTCTCGCGACCGAGTGAGCGGGCGTAATCGAACAAGGCATAGCATCTTTCCACGCCCGGCCCCAAAGGATCGGCGACGAAACCATACGGAATGCCCAGCTTGTTGGCCTCCCTTTTGGTGTCGTGGAAGATGTACCACTTTTTGGCATCCGGTACCGACTGCCCGCGCATCAACATGGGCAGAACCGGTCTCAATTGGAGAGGAATATTCCCCGCCTTGGCCAACTGGACTGCTCGCTCCAGGCCCAGATAGGAGTATGGGCTGCGGATGGAAAAGAAGACCTCAAGGGTGGTGGTCGCTCGATGGCCGTCAGCCGGGCTGGGGCTGCTACTCATCAAACCGGACCATGTGCGCGTGAACAGGACTGCATCGGGGACGTCCCGGTTCAGTCCCTGTTCGTTTAGACGCCGCTCAAGATGATCCAGGCGGTCCACACCCCAGAACCATTCACCCAGGTACCTCGTCATGCTGCCTTGATAGTGCCCTAGCCTCCGGAGCAACCGTTCATTCTCGGACAGCTGTGCGTGGTCATACCTTGCGGGCGCTGTGTCCGGTGGCGAGCCGGAATGTGAATGCCATAGATCTTCCAGCACACGCACGGCGGTTATCAGCCCTTCACCGGTTTTTTCTGCATTGAGCAGACGGGCCGTGGCTGTCGTCAGTTCGGTCTCGGAGGGCGCCGTCGGCCGGTCTGGAGGCGTGAAGCCGTATAGTTGTGCGAGCCTTGTGGCGTCCTGTTGCGCCCAGGTGCGCCAGAGAGCCGGCTCGGGGTACATGTTGTCGTCCAGTTGCCAGACAGTATGGACCCGGAAACGCACATAAAAACGTTCCTGTAGCTGGATAAGCGCTTGCAACAGGGGCAGCCCAAATGGGTCTCGGGGGTTTACGAACACCTGGACAAGATCGCTCTCACCCCGCGTCTTTGCCCGTAGGTTGTGAAGGGATCGTTGCAGAGCGTATCTGGGCGCACTGGAAAGGGCACGGGCGAGCCAGGGCATAACATCGGCTTTGACCGGACGGCGCATAAGGTCGTCTCTTTGTTGTTATTGGTTAAGTTGAAGCCAGCGCGCCAGCTGCGAGCCGGGGTTTCGGCTGATGGACCACGGCAACCATACCATCACTGCCAGGATAATCGCGCCTGCGGCGACGGTAAGTACCGGATTCAACGTGAACGTGTTCCCCAGGCCTGCAAACACCACCGTCATTGGCAGCATGCCAACGAAGGTGGCAATCGCAAAGCGCCAGGCGCGTATGGCAGTGACGCCGGCGGCGTAACTGATCAGGGCGAACGAGAAAACGGGTATCAGCCGGGTCAGCAGGATGGCAATGGTGAGAAAGCGTTGCGAGCCATCCCGTGCAAGCACAGGGTTGTCCGGAAAACGTTTGCAGATCACCTCGCGTCCGAGGCAACGGGCAATCCAGAACGCCGCCATGGCACCCAGCAGGGCACCGGTTGCTGCGATGGCGGTTCCCTCAAGCACACCAAACGCCAGACCTGCGGTTGCACTGACCGGAAGTGTGGGAATCGGGCCAACCACAACAGCCATCGTCATCAACAGCATCAGCAGCAGTGGGCCGGCAGCCCCCTGGCTTTTCAGCCATTGTGCAAGGGTCCCCGGAGACAGGTCCGCAGGTATTCCCAATATCTGTAGCAACCACCAGGCACCTGCCAGGGCAGCCATTACTACAACAACGATGGCAATTCTCAGTGTCATTCCGCCCACCGGAACCCCCGGTAATCAAACCCTTGTTCCAGTGTGGGTTTAACGATGTCGAAGTAGGGAGAGGCGTCGAAATCCCGGGGCGCAAATAGAGAATGGTGGCGAATCCGGAAGTACTCGCGCCTCTGGGCGGCGCAATCCTGGTCATCTTCTGAATTGGACAGGCTTACGGGCAAAATCGGGTAACGGAGCGACTGGAAGCCTTCGGCGATGAATGTGGAACAGATCGCTCGAGTGGGATCACCGCTGCCGAGGGCCAGCAGCGAACGCCGGTGGCGGGAAGGTACCGGTGGCGTCGGGAAAAGGTAGCGTGCCAGGTCCCAGACATTTTTCAGGTCGTACTGATGGCCAAGCCGGCTTGTCGAGTAGGCAACAAGCTTGCCGATATCGTGGTCACTGAGTCCGATCGGGCGACAGATACGGGTATGGGTGTTGCGGTAAAACGAGAGTGGAAGTGGGCGAATGCCTTCCTCAAGATCCGCCTCGACCAAAACATGTGGCTCGCCATTGTCTGCGGCGCCAAGACCTGCACCCGGCCCCAGGTATAGAGCGGCATGCGACCAGGTTGACTGGGTCAGATATTTGATAGCCACACTGATTCGGGTATTTCCCTCCATCAGCAGGACATCACCGGGCTGAAGCACCCTTTCCAGGGCCTCCCAGGCGCATGTGCGCACCGACTGTTCGGTGACCTGTTTCGAAAGATAGGCGGCCAGGCGCCGTGATAGCCAGTTCAGTAGCATCGGTTACCCCGATTGTTGTTCGTTAGAGGGCGAGTTTGATACTCAAGACAAGCAACCGGGGTAACTGTTACAGCGCCACAGGGTTGTGCTACGCCGTGTTGGGAACCGGTTGCCTTGAAAGCGTAAGCGTATCGTAATCTCGAAGCAGAAACAGCGCCGCACAGGCAGCGAGCATGGGCCAGGCTGCAAAGAACAGAAGATTATCAAAGGGCTGCAGGTATTTCGCGAATGCGGAGAGAGTAGAGACACCGTGGAAGACCAGGATTGCGCCGTAAGTCCATGTTTTCAGAAGGCCGGCTACAAACAGCAAAATCAGTGCAAGTTGCGCAATGCCAATGAAGTAGAAGGCAGTTTCGCCAAGTCCACCAAGCCCATAGAAAGAGCCAAATACTTTAATGGCGTGTTCGGGCTGAACCAGTTTATCCAGGGCCCAGAACAGAAAAACAACGAAAATGCCAAGTCGAAGTAGCAACAGGGCGAGGGGTAACTGCTTGGGCATTCCTTTTCTCCTTTTGAATTTTGAATGATCGTTCCAGAGACAGAGAACGATTATTGGAGTTCCGTCGGGCAGCGAAAAAAGTGCTTCTGTCAGCCTTCGGTGTAACGCTTGCAAGGGTCAGGTGTCGTTATAGGGAATGTGTGCTTGTTATGCGCCGAAGTGGTGGAGGAAAAACAATGAGAATGCAGAATGTCGCCTTGACGGTGTTGTGTGTCTCACTGCTGATGGGTGCTTGTGCGATCCTGGCCCAGGAGAAAAACGGGTTTGATTTGAGTGGCGCGCTGATACCGGTTGATGAAATTCATCGTGGTGGGCCACCCCGTGACGGTATTCCCTCCATTGACAGTCCTAAATTTGTGCCCGCAAGTGGTGAGCTGCCTTGGCGGGAGGACGACCTCGTGATGACCTATGACCAGGGGCAGGAACGGTATGCGTTCCCGATTGGTATCCTGAACTGGCACGAGATTGTAAACCATGGAGCAAGCGAAAAGCCTGTTCTGATTACTTTCTGTCCTCTGTGCGGTACCGGCATGGCATTTGATCCGAACGTGGAAGGCCGCACTTTAACCTTCGGCGTTTCAGGCCTGCTCTATAACAGCGACTTGCTGATGTATGATCACCAGACTGAATCGCTCTGGTCACAGATTGAAGGGCGTGCCATTTCCGGCTCCCTGGCCGGCTCAGAACTGGAGCCTGTCGCCATTCGCCATGAGCTCTGGCGGAAGTGGCGGAACCGGGTTGGTGACGCAGGGCTCGTGCTTTCCACCGACACCGGCCATCGCCGGAACTATCTTCAGTCGCCATACGGTGACTACGACCATTCTGAACGACTGTACTTCCCGGTATCCAGCACCAGCCGGAAATACCACCCGAAAACCTGGGTGCTGGGCTGGACTTATAACGGTGAAAGTAAGGCCTGGCCTTTTCCGGAGCTTGCCAATCATGGGGACGGGGTGCTTGAAGACCAAATCGGAGGGAGGAAGGTCAGCATTCACTTTGATGCAGACGTACCTTCTGCAGAGCTTCGCGATGAGTCTGGCAAACTCCTGCCAGCGACGCGGGCATTCTGGTTTGCCTGGTACACGTTTCACCCAGAGACGCAGATTTTCGAAACCGATTAATCGTGATGCATGAAAGCGAAGGGGATTACGGGTCCGACGTGTCATTTCCGGAGCGCCGAGCGCTGAGCGACTCACTGACACGTTCGTCAATCCGGCGTACCAGATCTTCGTCCAGCTGCTGGCTCGAGTGGGCGCTCATAAGCTCTATACTGGCCCTCAGGCTGCCAATGAAGCTGCGACAGCGACCGCACATCAGCAGGTGCATCTTCACAGACATCACCTTCCCGGTGCCCAATTCACCGTCAATGTAATCACTGGCGATGCAAGCCAGGTCTCGGCACATTAACATTCGCCTGTCTCCTGAAATGTCTCAACCATCAGAAAGATCTTCTGCCGTGCCCGATGAAGGAGCACGCGCAGGTTAGAGGCGCTGACATCCAGAATGTTACATACGTCGTCAGATTTGTGCTGATGCGCTTCGTACAACATTAATGCTGATCGCTGTGTTTCCGGCAGTGCGAACAGGTGTCGATCGAGGCAGTCGCTCAGCGCGCCGTTCTCCATCAGCGCCTGGGCGGACTCGTTGGATTTCAGGCTCGGTGGTGTGGCCCAACGTCCATTTGGCGCGAAGCGGGCGGCGAGGTCCGGGTCCAGCGCTTCCGAGAAATCCGCGTTTACTTCCCGCTTTGCCTTCCGAAGATGATTCTTGGCCCGGTTCGCCACGATACGGTGAAGCCATGTCTTCAGGCCGGATCGGCCCTCAAATGTCTGAACGGCATCGATAACTGTTACCCAGCAATCCTGGACAATTTCCTCTGCCGAGGCGTGATCAAGGTAAAAGCGGGCGACGGCCATCATGCCGGGGGTGTATAAACGCACAGCCTCGCGAAACGCGCCCTGGTTTCCCGACTTCAGGCCATTGATGAGGATGTCCTCGTCAGACTGATGTGTTGCGGTTTCCATTCCGTATACCCCCGGATTACTGCGTAAGAGCGTTGTTATAAAGATGTTATTGGACATCCAGCACGGCCTGGACAATGGTATGTCCACAGTCGACGGTGTTAGTTCCAGTATTAATGAGTAACCGCTCAAAAAAGTTTAGACTCAGACCGCTGTAACATCCAGTGCCTTCGCGTGTCTGTCAGAGCAACCGTTTTCACTTTTAATTTATGGATTTAGCTATGAACTCCAAAAAGCTCGTTTTGCTGCTGGTTATCGGTGTTGTGGTTGCGCTGTTTGTCAGTTTTGGCGGTCACGAGATACTCACGCTGGAAAACCTGCAGAAGCACCAGTCTGAAATTAAACAGTGGATCAGTCAGAATCTGCTGGCGGCGGTGCTTGGGTTTGCTGGAGTGTATGTGGTGGTAACGGCGCTCTCGCTGCCCGGTGCGGCCATTATGACGCTGGCTGGCGGTACCTTTTTCGGTAACGTCTATGGACTGGTTGCGGTATCCATTGCGTCGACCATCGGCGCCTCTCTTGCTTTTCTGGTGGCCAGGTTCCTGATGCGGGATACCTTGCGTGAGAAGTACGCGGAAACCGTTGCGAAAATGGACCGTGGCATCAAGAAAGACGGTGCATTCTATCTTGCCACCCTGCGACTGGTACCGGTATTCCCGTTTTTCCTGATCAATCTGGCCATGGGCCTGACAGGCATGAAACTGAAGACCTACGCTCTGGTGAGCTGGGTGGCAATGCTTCCGGGTACCTTTGTGTATGTAAACGCTGGCACGCAGCTGTCGACGATTGAAACGACCAGCGATATTGTGTCGGCCAATATTCTGTTGTCTTTCGCCCTGCTGGGCGTGTTCCCGCTGATCGCCAAGTTTGTGGTCGGTTTCATCCGCAAGCGCCGGGTGTACGCCGGCTGGCAGAAGCCCGAGTCGTTTGATTACAACCTGCTGGTGATTGGCGGTGGCTCGGCCGGCCTGGTGTCGGCGTACATCGCCGCAGCGGTTAAAGCCAAGGTGGCGCTGATCGAGAAAGACAAAATGGGCGGAGACTGCCTCAACACCGGTTGCGTGCCGTCCAAGGCGCTGATTCGCAGTGCCAAGGCGGCCGACACCCTGCGCCACGCGAATCGTTATGGCCTGGAGTCGGTACCGGTAAAAGGCTCCTTTGCCAATATCATGGCGCGGGTGAAAGAAGTCATCGCCAAGGTGGAGCCCCACGACTCGCCTGAGCGCTTCCGCAAACTGGGTGTTGACTGCATCTCCGGCACCGCCAGCTTCGTATCGCCCTGGGAGTTGGAAGTGGTCCATAGCGACGGTCACACCGAGCGCCTGACCGCGCGCAGTATCGTGGTGGCCACTGGGGGCAAGCCGGCAGTGCCGCCCATTCCCGGTTTGGCGGACATGGAGCCGCTGACATCGGACAATCTATGGTCCCTGCAGACCCAGCCTGAGCGCTTGCTGGTACTTGGTGGTGGCCCCATTGGCTCGGAACTGGCCCATGCCTTTGCGAGGCTTGGCAGCAAGGTGATCCAGGTGGAAATGGGCGAGCGGTTGCTGGCCAAGGAAGATGCCGATGTCTCCGAGGTCATCCGGAAACAGTTTGAACAGGATGGCATTGATTTGCGGCTTAACCACGCCGCCAAGGAGTTCGCTGTCGAGGACGGAGAAAAGGTGGCCTACTGCGAGTTCAACGGCGAGCGCGTGAGGATCGCGTTTGATCAGGTTCTGGTGGCCGTTGGCCGTGCCGCACGAACTGACGGCCTGGGACTGGAAAAGATTGGGGTCGAAACCCTGCCCAATGGCACTGTGCCGGTGGCAGAAGACATGAGCATGCGTTTCCCCAATGTCTTCGCCTGTGGCGATGTGGCCGGCCCCTATCAGTTTACCCACGCGGCGGCTCACCAGGCCTGGTATGCGGCAGTGAATGGTCTGTTTGGCGAGTTCAAGCGTTTCCAGGTGGATTACCGGGTTATGCCCTGGGTGACCTTTACCTCGCCGGAAGTGGCCAGGGTCGGTCTCAGCGAGGCCGAAGCGAAGGAGAAAGGTGTGGCTTACGAAGTCACCCGCTATGGCCTGGACGACCTGGATCGTGCCATAGCTGAGAGTGAGGATTACGGTTTTATCAAGGTGCTCACGCCACCAGGGAAGGACAAAATTCTGGGTGCCGTCGTCGTCGGTGTGCACGCCGGCGAGATACTGGCCGAGTTCACCCTGGCCATGAAGCACGGCCTGGGCCTGAACAAAATTTTGGGCACTATTCACCCTTACCCGACCTGGAACGAATCAGCCAAGTATGCCGCTGGAGAGTGGAAGCGCGAACATGCACCTCAGGGCATTCTCAAACTGCTTGAGAAACTTCACGGCTGGCGCCGTGGCAAACAGACCGGCGACAAGGCCGCCCGGGAAGTGACTACGTAAGTAAATAGTATGGTATCGACGCAGAGGATTTACCACTTGCGCCAGTGTGTTGTCTCGATCGACAGCACTAAAAAATTCACCGTCAACACGGAGCAGCTATGCCCCTGACCCAAACCGCCGAAAGACGTATTCCCGCCGTGGAAGTGCTGGAACCGAGGGCCCGCGACAGCTGGACTCACACCCGCAACGGCGATCCGCGCGGCTACATTGATTCCGACAAGCTCAAGGAACTGTGGATTCATACCGGCACTGCCTGCAACCTGGCCTGTCCGTTTTGCCTGGAGGGGTCACACCCCGGCGATGGCCGCATTCCGGGCATGAAGTTGAGTGACGTCAAACCCTTTATTCACGAAGCGCTGGATATGGGTGTGGAGCAGTTCTCCTTCACCGGCGGTGAGCCATTCGTGATCAAGGATTTCATCAACACCCTCGATTACGCCAGCCATCACCGGCCCTGCTTTGTCCTGACCAATGCCACCGATCCGCTGCTCAAACGCCGCCATCAGGTGCTGCCATTACTGGACAACGCCTACCCGATCCATTTCCGCGTCAGCCTGGACTTTCCTGACCGGGCCCGCCATGACGTGGATCGGGGTGAAGGTAGCTTTGACAAGGCACTTGAAGGCATCCGCTGGCTGGTGGATCAGGGGTTTGAGGTGTCGATTGCCCGGCAAACCGATCCGGAGGAGATCCCGGCCGATGTGGAAGCGGCTTTCCGCGAGATTCTGCGGGACTGGGGCATTCCTGAAACGCTGGCGTTCACCGCGTTCCCTGATCTGGGAGCGCCCGGCTCAGAGGACGGCAGCCCGGAGATTACCGAAACCTGCATGGAGAAGTACCCCACCAAAGAGGCGCGGTCGCACTTCATGTGCACTTATACGCGCATGCTGGTGAAGCGGGATGACCGGGTGCGGGTGTATGCCTGTACGTTGGTGGATGACGATCCGCAGTATGACCTTGGCGGGACGCTGGCGGAGAGCATGGATGAGCGGATTATGTTGCGGCATCACCGGTGTTTTGCCTGTTATCGGTTTGGGGCTAGTTGTTCGGCGCCTGGGTGATTCTTTTTTAGGACTGGTTGCTGGGAGTTGGCGGTCTGGGGGTGGTTGAGTCACTGCAATTCGTTGGATTAAAACAAATAACGAGGAAAAGACAGACAATGAACTTTACGGAAGCGACCCTGTTTTGGGGGTTTTTGGTGGTTTATGGGGTGGTGATGTATGTGTTGTCGCCCAAGAGCAAGAACGCCAATTCGTTCTATAAGGGGGCGGATGATCAGGGTAACCCGGTAAGTCAGTGGTCGCTGACGGCGAGTATTTTCATCAGTTGGATCTTTGCCAAGTCGGTGACCAACGCGGCCAATCTGGGGGCTGCTTATGGCGTCACCGGCGGTCTGGCGTACGCCAGTTACTGGCTGTCGATTCCCGTGGCCGGCTACATCATCTATTTGATTCGAACCCAGACTGGTGCCCGCAGCCTGCAGGACTTTCTCACGTCGCGCTTTGGCCGGCTGGCCAGTCTGGCGTTTGCGGCGGCCATCCTGATCCGTCTGTACAACGAAGTCTGGAGTAACACCGCCGTGGTGGGTGGCTATTTCGGGCTGCCGGGTGAGTGGGAGTATTACTCTGCGGCGATGCTGTTTACCGTCTTTACCCTCGCCTACAGCCTGAAAGGTGGCCTGCGGTCGTCGATCTTCACCGATGTGATTCAGGCGTTCGTGTTTGTGTTCTTTGTCGGTGCGGTGCTGTTCCTGATTGTGCCGGCCAATGACACCAGTGCCCTGCTCACCGATGGTGAGTTCAAGCTCAATGCCGGCTTTGACCTGTTGCTCGTCGCGCTGTTGCAGATGTTCAGCTACCCCTTCTACGATCCGGTGTTAACCGACCGGGGCTTTGTGAACAAGGAAAAAACCATGCTGAAGAGCTTCGTGGTGGCCGGACTGCTGGGCTTTGTGGCGGTGTTTATCTTCAGCCTCGTCGGTGTTCACGCCCGGCTCAATGGCATCGAGGCCATGGGTAATGCGCCCGCAGCCGTCGGGCAATCGCTAGGGTTGGCCGCGCTCTTCTTTATGAGTGTGGTGATGATGACCTCCGCAGGCTCCACGCTGGATTCTACGTTCAGTTCACTGGCCAAGTCTCTGGCGGTGGATCTGCCACGGCTGGCGAAACGTGCCAAAGACCGCTTGCCGAGCGTTCGCGTGGGTGCAGTGATCATGATTGTGTTCGCGCTGCTGGGTAACCTGCCGATGTTTGCCGGCACCGACATTCTCAAGGCCACCACCATTTCCGGCACCATGGTGATGGGGCTGGCACCGGTGTTCCTGTTTTACGGTTTTACCCGCTGGTCGCCCTGGAGCTTCCATCTCAGTTTCTGGACGGGGCTGGGCCTGGGTGTATTGCTGGCAACGGGGCTGATTCCCGCCAGCTGGGCCATCGGTGACGGCAAGTACGCCATGCTGCTGGGTGTAAACGCCTACGGCTTCCTGATCTGTACCGCTGGCTTCTTTATGCCGCTGGTCGTCCGCCGGCTTGCCGGGCGCTCACTGGCGGCCGGTGAAGTTTAGGAGGTGGTGTCATGACCGAGGGCCGAAGTTGTCCGCTGGCGTATCGTTACGATCCTGCCTCCCTGTGCGCTGAGCCGGAGTCGGTGGCAGGGGATGTGGTGTATGTTGTCGGTGGTCTCTATGGCAACCCATACGCTCTGGACGAAATTGAGCGAATGGCACTGGCAGAGGAGCGCCAGGGCCACCGGGTAACGCTGGTATTCAACGGAGATTTCAACTGGTTCAACGCCAGTGACAGCCTGTTTCGGGCGATCAACAACCGGGTGTTGGACCACACCGCCTGCCTCGGCAATGTTGATTATGAGCTGGCCAATCCAAACGATGGCGCGGGTTGTGGTTGTGCCTATCCGGATTTTGTCGATGAGGGCGTGGTCGAGCGCTCGAACGCCATGATGGAGCGCTTGCAGGCCATGGCTGGAGAACATCCGGACATCCAGGCGCGATTGTCATCACTGCCCCGTTATCGCTGCTTGTTATTTGGAGGCCTAAAGATTTTGGTGATTCACGGAGATCCGGAATCCCTTGCCGGTTGGGGGTTGGCCCATGAATCCTTTGTGGCTGGTAACGAGGCGAAGCTGACGGAGTGGTTCCGCGCCAGCGGTGCCGATGTGATTGTCTCTACCCACACCTGCCTGCCAGTGCTGTGGTCGGGCCTGGTGAGCGAGCGACATTGCGTCGTTGCCAACAACGGGTCGGCCGGAATGGGGAACCTGTTGCGGGACTCCCGTGGGCTGATTACCCGGATTGGTCTGGCAAGCCCCGCCGCTGAGCCGGTTGTCGGTCTTGAGCGCCAGGGTTTGAGTGTCTCACTGCTGCCCGTGGCCTATGATGTCGATAGCTGGTTGGCGCAGTTCGACCGACTCTGGCCCCCTGGTTCAGCGGCCGCTGTGTCGTACCGGGACCGGATCGTTGGAGGGACTTCGATAACCGACGACGATATTACGTTCCCCTCTGGAGGGGCCTCTATGGGGTAACGAATTTGTCACTGGCGGTTGGTGTAATAATGTCTATTCTAAAGGTGAAAGGTAGTCATCGGGGCTGGCGGCCCCAGAGCGCCGACTTGAAATATATTTTGTGGTCTATATAATTTGACGCTAACTTTTTGAGGCGAATCGATCACGTTATGACATCAGAAGGCTCGAATACCACCGCCATCACCCTCCGCACGCCGGTCAAGGATGATGGCTACAGGCTCCACCAGTTGGTGGCACAATGCCCCCCGCTGGACCCTAACTCGATCTACTGCAACCTCCTGCAGTGCAGCCACTTTGCCGAAACTGGCGTGGCAGCGGAGATAGACGGCGATCTGGTCGGCTTTATTTCCGGATATGTTCCTGTCTCTTATACACATCTCCGAGCCCACGAGACGGACTCCTATCTCG
>CAJXOQ010000087.1 GCA_913057975.1 uncultured Marinobacter sp. | reverse complement strand
CAACCCGGATCTGATGGACGATCTGGAAAAGGTTGACCCGGGTAGCCAGTTTGCTCTGCCTTATCTCTGGGGCACCAACGGCTATGGCTATAACGAAGGCCGTATCCAGGAAATCGAGGGCAAGCTGTCCGCAGCCCAGGTAATCGACGTCAACAGCATCGAAAACACCGGCAAGGTGATCTTCGGCACCACCGTGCGAATGCTTAATGTCGATACCGACGAGCAGGTCAGCTACCAGATCGTTGGTGAGGATGAGGCAGATATCAAGGCCGGAAAGCTGTCCATTTCCTCGCCGATCGCGCGGGCGCTGGTGGGTAAAAGCGAGGGTGACGTGGTTGCCGTGCGTGTGCCTTCGGGAACCGTTGAGTATGAAATCGAGCAGGTAGAGCACATCTGACGTTCGTCGGGTGCTGATTCTGCAAACAAAAAGCCGGCTGCGAACAACAGCCGGCTTTTTACATTGTGCAGCTCTGGCGTGCTGACAGCGTCAGTGTTTCTGGCGCAGCAGGTTGGACAGCTTGGGGTTGGGCTTTTTCGCCCGGCGCAAGATCACGGCGATCTTGCCGATGGTCTGCACCAGCTCCGCGCCGGAGGCTTCGCACAGGGCAGCAACGGCTTCCTGGCGGGTTTCGCGGTCCTGGCTGGCAACCTTGATCTTGATCAGCTCGTGGTCGTTCAGGGCCCGCTCGAGTTCCTCCTGAAGCCCTTCGGTCAGGCCCTTGTCGCCGACAATGATAACGGGCTTCAGGTTGTGAGCGATGCCCCGGTATTCCCGGCGCTGTTCCGGCGAAAGACTCATTATGTGATCTCTTTATGGGTGCGATTAATAAAACGTCAGCGGCGAAATGCTCGCCAATTCCGTATAATCGCGGGATTGTATCAGATCAATCGGCCGGTGAAATCGCCGTTACCACGTACCCATAGGATTGGAGGTCCAATTGCAGCGCTTTATGGAGGTAGGTTTTGGCTCGCTCGAAAACCAGTGACCGCTGGCTGAAGGAACATTTTGATGATGTCTGGGTCAAAAAGTCTCGGGAAGACGGCTATCGTTCGCGGGCCAGTTACAAGCTGATTGAGCTCGACAACAAAGACCGCCTGTTCCGACCCGGGCAGACCGTTGTGGATTTGGGTGCTGCGCCTGGCGGCTGGTCCCAGGTGGCGGTTGAGCGGGTTGGTGACAACGGCACGGTGGTCGCCAGCGATATTCTCGAGATGAGCCCGATTGCGGGTGTGGCGTTTGTTCGGGGCGATTTTACCGAGCAGTCAGTGCTGGACGAATTGTTGGATTTACTGGGTGATCGCCGCGCTGACGTTGTAATTTCGGATATGGCACCCAATATGAGTGGTATGGCGGCAGTGGATATTCCTAACGCCATGGGTTTGGTGGAGCTGGCGCTGGATATGGCGCAGCAAGTCCTGAAGCCCGGTGGCGTGTTTGTCGCCAAGGTATTTCAGGGAGAGGGATTTGATGCCCTGCTGGCTGAAATGCGTAAAAGTTTTGGCACCGTTGTCAGCAGGAAGCCTGACTCCTCCCGTGCAAGATCGAGGGAGATTTATCAGGTGTGCAAGGGATTTAAGGGCTGACCCCGCCCCGGAACGGAATGGCCGTGGGATTGACACCCCCGCAGTGGTCGATACGGATAGGCCGATTCTGGTGGACGGGCGTACAATTGGTGTAAGGTGTCAGAAAAGGCTTTCTCCTGACGGGGCGATCCTTCAATTCACAGGTGACGATCCTTGAACGATATGGCAAAAAATCTGGTTCTCTGGCTGATTATAGCCGCCGTACTGCTGATGGTGTTTCAGAATTTCACACCCACCACCAGCGGACAACAGGTCAATTATTCGCAGTTTGTGGAAATGGTGCAGGACGGACAGGTCCGTCAGGTCACCATTGATGGTCTGCAGGTTCAGGGTACCCGTGGTGACGGCTCCCAGTTCCAGACGGTCCGCCCACAGGTGTCCGACAACAAGCTGATGGATGATCTGCTGGCCAACAACGTGGAAGTCATCGGTAAGGAGCCGGAGCGTCAAAGCCTCTGGACCCAGCTGTTGGTGGCTGCCTTCCCAATTCTTATCATCATCGCGCTGTTCGTGTTCTTTATGCGGCAGATGCAAGGCGGTGGCGGTGGCAAAGGCCCCATGTCCTTTGGCAAGAGTAAAGCCCGCCTGATGAGTGAGGATCAGATCAAAACCACCTTTGGTGACGTTGCCGGTGTCGACGAGGCCAAGGAAGACGTCAAGGAGTTGGTGGATTTCCTGCGGGATCCCAGCAAGTTCCAGCGTCTTGGTGGCAGTATCCCCAAGGGTGTACTGATGGTGGGTCAACCGGGTACCGGCAAGACCCTGCTCGCCAAGGCGATTGCCGGTGAGGCCAAGGTGCCATTCTTCTCAATCTCCGGTTCGGACTTCGTGGAAATGTTTGTGGGCGTGGGTGCCTCCCGTGTCCGTGATATGTTTGAGCAGGCCAAGAAACAGAGCCCCTGTATCATCTTCATCGACGAGATCGATGCCGTTGGCCGCCATCGTGGCGCTGGCATGGGCGGCGGTCACGACGAGCGTGAGCAGACACTGAACCAGTTGCTGGTAGAGATGGACGGCTTCGAGGGTAACGAAGGCGTTATCGTGATTGCCGCCACCAACCGCCCGGACGTACTGGACCCGGCGTTGCTCCGCCCAGGTCGCTTTGACCGCCAGGTCGTTGTCGGGCTGCCGGACATCATCGGTCGTGAGCAGATCCTCAAGGTGCACATGAAGAAAGTGCCCCTGGCCGATGGGGTAGAGCCTGTGTTGATTGCCCGTGGCACGCCCGGTTTCTCGGGTGCTGACCTGGCGAACCTGGTGAACGAAGCTGCGTTGTTTGCGGCCCGTCGCAACCAGCGTCTGGTCTCCATGGAAGAGTTTGAGCTCGCGAAAGACAAGATCATGATGGGCGCCGAGCGCAAATCCATGGTCATGAGCGAGAAAGAGAAGCGTAATACGGCTTACCACGAGTCCGGTCATGCCATTGTCGGGCGTCTGATGCCTGAGCATGATCCGGTCTACAAGGTCAGTATAATTCCTCGCGGCCGCGCATTGGGTGTCACAATGTTCCTGCCGGAGGAAGACAAGTACAGCCACAGCAAGCGCTTCCTGATCAGTTCCATCTGCAGTCTGTTTGGTGGCCGTATTGCCGAAGAACTGACCCTTGGTTTCGATGGAGTCACCACCGGTGCTTCCAACGATATCGAGCGGGCAACCAGCTTGGCGCGTAATATGGTCACGCGTTGGGGGCTGTCTGAGAAGCTTGGCCCGCTGCAGTACGATACAGACAGCGAAGAGCCTTTCCTCGGTCGCTCTGCCGGTCAGGCGCAAACGGTCTATTCTCCGGAAACGGCTCAGCGTATCGATGAGGAAGTTCGCAACATCATCGACAGCTGTTATGAAAAGGCGAAGCAGTTGCTCGTCGATAACCGTGACAAGCTCGACCTGATGGCCGATGCCCTGATGAAGTACGAGACCATTGATCGTTACCAGATCGATGACATCATGGAAGGCCGTGATCCCCGCCCGCCGAAAGGCTGGGGTGATAGCGGCCCCTCCGGTGGTGTTCCGGCTGATGAGCCTGAGCAGGCGCCTGCTCCGAAGGGTTCCGACGATGGTCGCCAACCGGGTGTTGGTCGACCGGCCGGTGAGCACTGAGCCAGGCTGGATACTGGTCAGATATAGTTGAAGACTGAACGCCGCCCCTGACGGGGCGGCGTTTGTTTTTGCGGGTTGCAGAAAAGGTTACTTATGCAGATAAACTTTGCGGGCAGGATTCTGGATATGTCCGGCTGCCACGTCATGGGGATCCTGAATGTGACGCCGGACTCCTTTTCGGATGGAGGTCGGTACACTACCGCTGAGATTGCCCTGGCAAGGGCCCGTGAGATGGTGGCGGACGGTGCGGCTTTTATTGATGTGGGTGGTGAGTCCACACGGCCAGGCGCTACGCCGGTGTCTGTCGAGGAAGAGCTTGAGCGAGTGTGTCCGGTGGTAGAGGCGATTGCCCGTGATCTGGACGTTGTCGTTTCGGTCGATACCAGTTCGCCCGAGGTTATGGCGGAGGTGGTGAAGCTCGGTGCCGGGATGATTAACGACGTCAGGGCACTACAACGGGATGGCGCGCCCGAGGTGGTGGCAAGCGCTGGAGTGCCGGTGTGTGTCATGCACATTCAGGGCGAACCGGATACCATGCAGGATGATCCTCGCTACCGGAATGTGCGGCGGGAGGTCAGTTCGTTTCTTACCGAGCGAATGCGGGTGATAGAGAAAGCCGGTGTGCGGCCAGATAACATCATCCTTGATCCTGGTTTCGGTTTTGGCAAGTCTCCGCAGCACAACCTTCAGTTACTGGCCTCACTGGAGCAGTTGCAACTGCTGGGACACCCGATACTGGTGGGTATGTCCCGCAAGAGTATGCTGGGTCATATCACCGGTCGTGACGTCAGTGAGCGCTTGCCCGCGAGCCTCGCTGCCGCGACAATATCCGCCATGAAGGGCGCATCCATCATTCGCGTCCACGATGTCAGGGAAACCGTTGATGCCGTTAAAGTGGTGACGGCAATGGAGGAAGCTGGACGATGAGCGACAGAAAGTATTTCGGCACGGACGGTATCCGGGGCCGGGTGGGCGAGTTCCCCATAACACCCGAATTCATGCTGCGCCTGGGATGGGCTGCCGGGCAGGCCTTCAAGCGGGATGGGCAGCGCAACAGCGTATTGATCGGCAAGGACACCCGTCTGTCGGGCTATATGTTCGAATCCGCCCTCGAGGCAGGTTTGTCCGCGGCCGGAGTGGACGTGAAACTGCTTGGGCCCATGCCCACCCCTGCGATCGCCTATTTGACCCGAACCTTTCGCGCCTCCGCGGGTATTGTCATCAGTGCGTCCCACAATCCGCACCATGACAACGGTATCAAGTTTTTCTCCCCCGCTGGGACCAAGCTGGATGATGCTTTGGAAGCAGAGATTGAGAAGTGGCTGGATAAGCCCATTGAGGTCTGCGGGTCCAAAGAGTTGGGCAAGGCGTTTCGGGTTGATGACGCCCCTGGCCGATACGTTGAGTTCTGTAAGAGTACGGTGCCCAACGAGTTTTCACTCGAAGGGCTTCATATTGTCCTGGATTGCGCTCACGGCGCTACCTACCACGTTGCCCCAAAAGTGTTCCGCGAGTTGGGGGCGAAGATTTCCGTGGTGGGGGGCGAGCCCGACGGTTTGAACATCAATCTCAATGTCGGTTCGACTCACATGGAGTCATTGAGCAAGGCCGTTCTGGAGAAGCAGGCCGATCTCGGGATTGCCTTTGATGGCGACGGTGACCGGGTGCTCATGGTGGATCGTGACGGCTCTGAAGTCGATGGCGACGAGTTGCTCTACGTGATCGCCGCGCAACGTCATGCCGCCGGAACATTGAAAGGGGGTGTTGTGGGCACCCTGATGACCAATCTGGGTGTTGAGTTGGCGCTCAGGGAGCAAGGTATTGATTTCGAGCGTGCAAAAGTCGGCGACCGGTATGTCATGGAGCGACTCATCGACAGGGGCTGGCTGCTCGGCGGTGAAGGTTCCGGCCATATGGTCATCCGAGATTGCACCAGCACTGGTGACGGTATTGTGTCTGCGCTCCAGGTATTGTTGGCCATTCGTCGCGCAGGCAGTTCCCTGGCAGACCTTCGCCAGGGTATGAGCAAGTTGCCTCAGAAAATGATCAACGTGCGTGTCGACCAGCGTTTTGATCCCCTCGGGCGTGACGATATTGTCAGGGCCGTGGAGTCGGCGGAGGCCAGGCTGGGTGGTGGTGGCCGCGTGCTACTGAGGGCATCTGGCACCGAACCTCTGATCCGGGTAATGACAGAGGGGCAAGATGAGACGCAAATCGTGAAAATTGCCGAGGAACTGGCTGTTGTGGTTGAGAATTCCCGGGCATGATTTTGTGCTTAGGGGCAGTTGTCTGCCGTAAAAGACTGCTGTATAGTTCGCCCTCCCTTGATTCAGGGGTTTTTTATGCGCCGTAAGATTGTCGCCGGCAACTGGAAAATGAACGGGTCGAAAGACCTTGTAAGCAATCTGGTTGGTCAAGTCCGGTCCGAGTTAGCATCGTTTGATAATGGTGTGGAGGCTGTTATTATTCCTCCCGCCCTGTTTGTTGGCGATGTCGTTGAGCAGGCTGGCGAAAAGCTGGCGGTTGGTGTCCAGAACGTAGCGTGCTGGGGTTCAGGCGCCTACACCGGGGAAATCTCCGCGGCGATGGCAAAAGATTGCGGCTGTGGTTTTACCTTGGTCGGGCATTCAGAGCGCAGACAACTCTTCGGCGAAACCGATGAGCAGGTTGCCACCAAGGTCGGGCAGGCCCTGATGTCAGGGTTGGTCGCTGTTGTTTGCGTTGGCGAGACCCTCGAAGAACGTGATGCGGGCAAGGCTGAAGACGTCGTGTCGCGGCAGGTTCGCAAGGCCCTCGTCGACGTTGGCAGTGAGTCATGGCAGCAGGTTGTGATCGCCTATGAGCCGGTTTGGGCCATAGGGACGGGTAAAACCGCAACCGCTGATGATGCTCAGGCCATGCATGCCGCGATTCGCGATGTGTTGATCTCCCTTGGAGCTCCGGCGGATAAGATATCGCTGCTTTACGGCGGCAGTGTAAAAGCGGATAATGCCGCGGCGCTTTTTGCTCAGCCGGACATCGATGGCGGGTTGATTGGTGGCGCGTCATTGGATGCAAGCGATTTTGTAAGTATTTGCCGGGCGGTGCCGGGCAAATCCTGAACGTTAAAGGTTCGCGAAAGCCATTAGCAAGAGTCATTAGAGAGTCATTATGGATTGGGTCGAAACACTGGTTGTCGTTCTGCACGTGCTCATTGCGGTGGCGCTGGTGACGCTGGTCCTGCTTCAGCAGGGCAAGGGTGCCAATGCCGGTGCTGCATTTGGTGGCGGTGCCTCCCAGACCGTGTTTGGCAGTGAGGGCAGCAGCAGTTTTCTGACCCGTGCCACAACCTTGCTGGCCATTGTGTTTTTTGTAACGAGTTTTTCGCTGGCTGTATTTGCCAAGCAGCGTGCCGAAGTGGCAGGTGAAGCGGGTATTCCTGTAGTTCAGGAATCGCCGGCCGCATCAGATGCCGGGCAGGCTGAAAGTGAATCAGCGACTGACGGCGAAGCCGGGCGCGGGGATGAGAATAAACTCCCCGAGCTCGAGTAAAGGTGCTGCCCAGGTGGTGGAACTGGTAGACACGCTATCTTGAGGGGGTAGTGGCGAAAGCCGTGCCGGTTCGAGTCCGGCCCTGGGCACCATATTAGAAGAAAAACGGCTTGGATTTACCAGGCCGTTTTTTTTGGTCAGTCCTTGACCACTAAGGCCGGCGTCTCTATACTCCGGCGGATATTGGAGCGGGCTCCGGGCGCAGTTTGCCCTGCCGGTTCCAGGCAGGCCAGGTGTCTGTCAGCAGGGGGTGTTTAGATTGCTTTTCCCCTGTGAGTTCTTGCAACAAAGGGCCCCACTTTTTAGGGGCTTTTTGATTAAGGGGCCTGGCGCATCAGGCCCTGGTGCATAAAAAGGGCTGATCAACAGCCCTTTTTTTGTTTTTGGGGTCGGATAAATCGAGTAACGGAGACGGGATAACCTTGTCAGCCAAGTTGAAGCAGCTGGAAGAATTGCTCAGGCCCATTGTGGAAGGCCTGGGTTACGAGTTTTGGGGCGTTGAATTTCGCTCCCAGGGACACCATTCCCTGTTGAGAATTTTTATTGACGATGCTGAGAACGGCATCGGCATTGAAGACTGTGAGAAAGTCAGTCGCCAGGCCAGCGGCGTAATGGATGTGGAAGACCCCATTCAGACGGAGTATACCCTGGAGGTATCTTCTCCGGGCATGGACCGGCCGTTGTTCCGTCTGGAGCAGTATGAGGCATTCGCAGGCCACCAGGTCCAGATCAAATTACGAATGGCATTTGAGGGGCGTCGCAAGTTTCAGGGCCTGATTAAAGGCATTGAGGGCGAAGACGTTGTCGTGGTTGTTGATGATCACGAATACCTGTTGCCATTCGATAGCATCGAGAAAGCCAACATCGTTCCCGTATTTGAATAAGTCAGTGGACGCAAAGTTTATTTTTAAGGGCAGGGCAATCCAATGAGTAAAGAGATCTTGCTGGTGGTTGAATCCGTCTCGAACGAGAAAGGTGTCGAGAAGGATGTGATCTTCGAAGCAATCGAGCTGGCACTCGCCACCGCTGCCAAAAAACGCTACGACGACGAGGAAGCGGATATCCGAGTTTCCATCGATCGCCGCACCGGCGAATATGAAACGTTCCGTCGCTGGCTGGTGGTTGATAACGATGCGGTTCCTGCCTTGGGCACCGAACTGACCATGCAGGAAGCGGAAGAAATCGACACGAGTCTGCAGCCCGGCGATATCCACGAAGAGAAAGTGGAATCCGTTGCCTTCGGCCGTATTGGTGCTCAGGCAGCGAAACAGATCATATTCCAGAAAGTGCGGGAAGCCGAGCGCACCAAGATTGTCGACAGCTACCGGGATCGCGTGGGTGAACTGGTCTCCGGCACCGTAAAGAAAGTGACACGTGACAACGTCATCGTGGATCTGGGTGCCAACGCCGAAGCTTTGCTGCCCCGTGAACACCTGATTCCCCGTGAAACGTTCCGTATGGGGGATCGTGTGCGTTCTCTGCTGCAGGAAATCCGTACCGATCATCGCGGCCCGCAGCTGATCCTGAGCCGTACCGATCCGCAGATGCTGATCGAACTGTTCCGCATTGAGGTGCCGGAAATCGCGGAGGAGCTGATTGAAATTCGTGGCGCTGCCCGGGATCCAGGCTCCCGCGCCAAAATTGCGGTCAAGACCAACGACCGCCGAATTGATCCGGTGGGTGCCTGTGTGGGTATGCGTGGTTCACGAGTCCAGGCGGTTTCAAACGAACTGGGTGGCGAGCGTGTTGATATCGTGCTGTGGGACGACAACCCCGCACAACTGGTCATCAATGCCATGGCGCCAGCGGAAGTCGCGTCCATCGTCATGGACGAGGATCGCCATACCATGGAAGTGGCAGTAGCAGAGGATAACCTGGCCCAGGCGATTGGCCGGAATGGTCAGAACGTTCGGTTGGCGACGGATCTTACCGGTTGGACGCTGAACGTTATGACCGAAGAAGAAGCGGGTGAACGACAGGAGCAGGAGTATAATTCTCTGCTTGAGCACTTCACCGGCAATCTGGATGTGGACGAAGAATTTGCAGGTGTCCTCATTGAGGAAGGGTTTACCTCCATTGAGGAGGTGGCGTACATCCCCATGGAAGAGATGCTTGCCATTGACGGTTTTGATGAGGAAACCGTGACCGAATTGCGCCGCCGTGCCAAGGATGCCCTGTTGAATCAGGCCCTGGCCAGTGAAGAGGCGCTAGAGGGCGCTGAGCCCGCAGAAGATCTTCTCGCAATGGACGGTATGGACCGTGGCCTGGCTTTCAAGTTGGCCGGTATGGGGATTCGTACCATGGAAGATCTCGCTGAGCAGTCGGTTGACGACTTGCTCGACATCGAAGGAATGGAAGAAGAGCGTGCCGGCCAGTTGATTATGGCAGCACGCGCCCCCTGGTTTGAAGACCAGGCTTAATCGGGAGGAGGACCAGTATGGCTGATGTAACGGTAAAACAACTGGCCGCAGATGTAGGCGCTCCCGTGGATCGTTTGCTGCGACAGATGGTGGAGGCAGGCTTGAAAGCCCGCTCCGAGGCAGATTCTGTTACCAGTGATGAGAAGCAACAGTTGCTGACCTATCTGAAAAAGAATCACGGAGAGAGTGAAGCTGAACCCAAGAAGATCACTCTCAAGCGCAAGACAACAACCACGCTGAAAGCGGGCCGTACCAAAACGGTCAATGTTGAGGTTCGCAAGCGCCGTACGTATATCAAGCGCGCTGAGCTCGAGCCGGAAGCGGCGAAGCAGGAAGAAGCTGCCGAGCAGGCAGCGGCTGCCGCACCGGAAGAGGCTCCAGCGACAGTAGCGGCTGAGCAGGCACAGCCTGCGGATGCTCCGAAGCCGGAAGCGCCGGTGTCAGATGCCCCGGCTGAAGAGCCGGCTGTTGACGAAAAACCGGCCGAGGAAGTTCAGCCGGAAGTGGCTGCCGAGCCGGAACCCTCACCGGTTCCCGCCCCGGAAGACATGCCAATTCCGCCGCCGGAAGAAGGCGAAGGCAAGGATCGCAAGCCGAAGAAGAAGAAAGAGAAAGCCCGTGAGCGCGGTGACGAGCCGGACGAAGGCAAGCCCAAGAAGAAGTCCGCAGGGCATCGTGGGCCGCGTAGCCGTCCGGTGGACGAACCTCTGATTATCAATGAAGAGGAAGAAGACACCACGCTGCGTAAGCCGCTTCGTGCGAAAAAGAAACCCAAAGAAAAGCGTCATGCTTTCGAGAGGCCGACCAAGCCAATGGTACGAGAAGTCGATATTCCCGAGACGATCACTGTCGGTGATCTTGCCCAGCGGATGGCCGTCAAGTCAGCCGACGTCATCAAGAAACTGATGGGCATGGGGGTAATGGCGACGATCAACCAGGCTCTCGATCAGGAAACCGCCGTGCTGGTGACCGAAGAGTTGGGTCACAAGCCGAATACAGTGAGCGAAGATGCGTTCGAAGAGGAGGTTCTGAGCGAGTTCTCCTTTGAAGGCAAGGAAAAGACCAAGCGTGCGCCGGTCGTCAGTGTGATGGGTCACGTTGACCACGGTAAGACCTCGCTGCTGGATTACATCCGCCGTACCAAGGTGGCTTCTGGTGAGTCAGGTGGTATTACCCAGCACATTGGTGCCTATCACGTGGAAACGGATCAGGGCATGGTGTCCTTCCTGGATACTCCGGGTCACGCCGCCTTTACCGCCATGCGTGCTCGGGGCGCCCAGTGTACCGATATCGTTATCCTGGTGGTGGCCGCCGATGACGGCGTTATGCCGCAAACCAAGGAAGCCGTAGATCACGCTCGTTCTGCCGGCGTTCCCATCGTTGTTGCCATCAACAAGATGGACAAGGAAGAGGCCGACCCGGATCGTATCAAAACCGAGCTGGCAGGTATGGAAGTCATTCCGGAAGATTGGGGCGGTGATGTTCAGTTTATCCCCGTGTCCGCCCATACCGGTGACGGCATTGAAGACCTGCTTGAGGCACTGCTGCTGCAGGCCGAAATCCTTGAGCTCGAGGCCTCTCCGGACGCACCGGCGAAAGGTGTGGTCGTCGAGTCCAGCCTGGAGCGTGGTCGCGGCTCCGTGGCCACAGTGCTGGTCCAGAATGGCACACTGCGTCAGGGTGAGATGGTGGTTGCTGGTTCCTTCTTCGGTAAGGTTCGCGCCATGACCGACGAGGCCGGCAAGCAGGTCAAAGACGCCGGGCCTTCCATTCCAGTGGAAATCCTGGGCCTGAATGGCACGCCGAACGCTGGTGACGAGTTCTTTGCCGTGGCCGACGAGAAGAAAGCCAAGGAGCTGGCGGAATTCCGCCAGTCCCGCGAGCGGGAGCAGCGTCTACACAGGCAGCAGGCTGCCAAGCTTGAGAACCTGTTCGAGAATATGGGCAAGGACGAGGTCAAAACCCTCAACGTGGTGCTCAAGACCGACGTTCGTGGTTCCCTGGAAGCCATCATCAAATCGCTGCAGGATCTTGGTAACGACGAAGTACAGGTCAAGATCGTGTCCTCTGGCGTTGGTGGTATCGCAGAGACGGACATCAGTCTGGCCATGGCGACCAACGCGGTTATCTTCGGCTTCAACGTGCGTGCGGACACCGCGTCCAAGCGTCTGGTGGAGCAGGAAGGTCTGGATCTGCGCTACTACAGCATCATCTACAACCTGATTGATGATGTGAAAGCGGCTCTGACCGGCATGCTGGCGCCGGAATTCCGCGAGGATATCGTGGGCATTGCCGATGTGCGTGATGTGTTCCGTTCGCCGAAGTTTGGCCAGGTGGCTGGCTGTATGGTCACCGAGGGTAACGTTTACCGCAACAAGCCGATCCGTGTCCTGCGTGACAACGTGGTTATCTTTGAGGGCGAGCTGGAATCGCTGCGCCGCTTCAAGGACGACGTGCCGGAAGTCCGCAACGGTATGGAATGTGGTATCGGCGTTAAGGGCTACGACGTGAAAGTCGGCGACCAGATCGAGGTATTCGATCGCGTTCGGGTTGAGCGTAAGCTTGAGTCCACCGGCGCGTGAAGCGCCTGAGATTAAAGGAAACCTGATGCCAAGAGAGTTCAGCCGGATTGATCGCATCGGCGATCAGATGCAGCGGGAACTGGCCCAGCTCATCCAGCGGGAGGTCAAAGACCCGCGGGTGGGCATGGTCACGGTGAATGCCGTCAAGGTGAGTCGTGACCTGGGTTATGCAGACGTTTACGTATCGCTGCTGACCACCGAAGAGCTGACCGAGGAATCGCCGCAAGTGCGTGATTCCCTGACAGTGCTGAATAAAGCGGCTGGCTTCCTGAAAGGGCAGGTCGGCCGTGCCATGAAATTGCGGGTAACGCCCCAGTTGCGCTTTCATTTCGATACGCTGCTTGGGCATAGCCGCCACATGGACAGCCTGATTCGGGAAGCGGTTGGCGACAAGCCGATGGTTGACCGTGACGATGACACCCGCAACGACGGGGCGTCTGATGATCCGGAGAAAAAGGCTTGAGTCGACGTCGTAAAGGCCGCGATGTTAACGGCATACTGGTGATCGACAAGCCGATGGACATTACGTCCAACGGCATCCTGCAGCAGGTGAAACGCCTGTTCGGGGCGGCCAAAGCCGGTCACACCGGTGCGTTGGATCCGCTGGCCACCGGCGTGTTGCCACTGTGCTTCGGTGAAGCCACCAAGTTTTCCCAGATGATGCTGGACAGCGACAAAGCCTACATCGCCACCGCTCGCCTGGGTGTCCGCACCGAAACCGGGGACAGCGAAGGCGCCGTGGTTGCTGAGAAACCGGTGCCCCCTGGGCTCGATGCCGATGCCCTGGAGCCGGTGTTGGAGCGCTTTCGTGGCGATATCCAGCAGGTTCCCTCCATGTACTCCGCGCTAAAACACAAGGGCAGACCGCTCTATGAGTACGCGCGCGAAGGTATTGAGGTGGAGCGTCCGTCCCGCCCGGTGACCATCTACGAGTTGACGCTGCTGGAGGTGCGCGAGACCGAGATTGATATCGCGGTCAGTTGCACGAAAGGCACCTACATTCGTTCTCTGGTGGAGGACATTGGCGAGGCATTGGGCTGCGGTGCCCATGTCACGGCACTACGCCGCACCATGGCCTCCGGCTTCACGCTGGCGGATGCCCGCGAGGTTCCAATGCTGGAGTCCATGCGTGATGAAGGCGAAAGTCTGGATGGCCTGCTGGTGGCCCCGGATGCTGCTCTGTCCATGTTCCCGGAACGGGATCTGGAAGGCAGTGCGCTGGTATCGATATTGAACGGACAACCAGTTAGAATATCGGGTCAGCCTGCGGAAGGGTTCGTTCGCCTTTATGGCAACGGGCGTTTTGTCGGGCTGGCGGAAGGATTCCCGGAGGGGGAGGCGACCAAACTGGTGCCCCGCCGTCTGGTGAAGAGTGGCTGACAACCGTTTGAGATAACGGGGTGCAGCTGATTAGCCGGGCTGTAGAGATGCGTGGTTCGGCCGAATTCGATAGCATCGCGACAATGAGGTGAGTTTTATGGCACTTTCTGCCGACGAGAAAGCACAGATCGTTAAGGATTTTCAGCAGGGTGATGGCGATACCGGTTCTCCTGAAGTTCAGGTTGCACTGTTGAGCCACAACATCAACAAGCTGCAGGATCACTTCAAGACCAACAAGCAGGATCACCATTCCCGCCGTGGTCTGATCCGGATGGTTAACCAGCGTCGTAAACTGCTGGATTACCTCAAGCGTAAGAACGCAGACCGCTACCTGGACCTGATCCAGCGTCTGAGCCTGCGTCGCTAATCCGGTTGTACTTAACGGCCGGCGGGGCTTTGATAGCCCCGCTGGTTGTGCCTCTCTCCTGCATCGTGTCTGTCTGTGAACCCTGAAGGAACTCCCTGTCGTAACGGAAAGCTGAAATTGATAGCAGGTTGTTGAAAAGCCCGGTTTAGCCAGGTGGCTTCTGCCCCGGGGTTTTGCAACAGCCTGTTAGCTTTCAGACGGGCTATCCTTCAGTTCATCACTTCAGACGATGTTGCAGTTATAGCGGATAATTCGCAGGGGCGAGTTGTCCGGGTCAACCAATTGAAATGATGAATTCAGGAGTTACCGTGGATCTTAATCCCGTTAAAAAATCGTTCGAACTCGGCGGCAAGACCGTCACCATCGAAACCGGTCGCATCGCCCGCCAGGCCACCGGCTCTGTGCTGGTCACCGTAGACGACATTTCGGTACTGGGTACCGTGGTTGCGGCCAAGGAAGCCAAGCCGGGCCAGCCGTTTTTCCCGCTGACCGTCAACTACTTCGAGAAAACCTACGCTGTGGGCAAAATCCCGGGTGGTTTTTTCAAGCGTGAAGGCCGTCCGTCCGAGAAAGAAACCCTGACGTCCCGCCTGATTGACCGTCCGATTCGTCCGCTGTTTCCCAAGGGATTCATGAACGAAACCCAGGTCATCACGACGGTCATGTCCTCCAGCAAGAACCAGGATCCGGATATTGCCGCCATGCTGGCCGCTTCCGCCGCCCTGTCCATCTCCGGTATCCCGTTCGATGGTCCTATCGGTGCATCCCGCGTCGCATACACCAATGAGCGTGGCTACTTCCTGAACCCGACCTTTGAAGAACTGGAAACCTCCCTGCTGGACATGGTGGTTGCCGGTACTGAAGACGCGGTTCTGATGGTTGAATCCGAAGCCAAGGGCCTGACAGAAGACCAGATGCTGGGCGCCGTGCTCTTCGGGCACCAGGAAATGCAGACAGCGGTTACCGCGATCAAGGAATTTGCCGCTGAAGTTGGCAAGCCTCGTTGGGAGTGGCAGCCAGAAGCAGAGAACACTGAGCTTCTGAACGCTGTAAAGGCTGACTTTTCGGCCGATATCGAGCAGGCCTATGGCATCCGTGACAAGATGGAGCGCTATGCCCGCTTGAGCGAGATCAAGTCCGCTGCCGTTGAAAAACTGGCCGGAGAAGAAGAAGGCCAGCCGGCGGAAGACGAAGTGAAGAAGTATTTCGCCAAGGTTGAGAAGACCATCGTTCGCCAGCAGGTTATCGACGGCAAACCTCGTATCGACGGCCGCGACAACAAGACCGTTCGCCCGATCGAAGTGGAAGTTGGCGTTCTGCCCAGCACCCACGGCTCCGCCCTGTTTACCCGTGGCGAGACCCAGGCCATCGTGACCACCACGCTCGGTACCGCGCGTGATATGCAGATCATCGATGCCCTGGAAGGTGAGCGTAAAGACCCGTTCCTGTTCCACTACAACTTCCCTCCCTACTCCGTTGGCGAAGCTGGCCGTGTGGGTACGCCGGGTCGTCGTGAAGTTGGCCACGGCCGTTTGGCCAAGCGTGGTGTGGCAGCGGTTATGCCCACCATGGAAGAATTCCCGTATACCATTCGTGCGGTGTCCGAAATCACCGAATCTAACGGTTCCAGCTCCATGGCGTCTGTCTGTGGTTCCAGCCTGGCGCTGATGGACGCGGGCGTGCCCATCAAGGCGCCGGTGGCCGGTATCGCCATGGGTCTGGTCAAGGAAGGCGACCAGTTCGCGGTTCTGACCGATATCCTGGGTGATGAGGATCACCTCGGCGATATGGACTTTAAAGTGGCGGGTACCTCTGACGGTATCACTGCTCTGCAGATGGACATCAAGATTCAGGGCATTACCGACGAGATCATGGAAATTGCTCTGGACCAGGCCAATGCAGCACGTCTGCACATCCTGGGTGAGATGGCCAAGGTTATCTCTGCGCCGCGCAAAGAGCTTTCCAGCCGCGCGCCGAGCATCACGACCATCAAGATCAACCCGGAGAAGATCCGCGACGTTATCGGCAAGGGCGGTTCCACTATCCGCTCCATCTGTGACGAGACCGGTGCTTCCATCGATCTGGATGACGATGGCAACGTGAAGATCTATGCCGACAATCAGGATGCGGCCAATGCTGCGATGAAGCGGGTGATGGAAATCACTGCGGAAATCGAAGTTGGCGCTATCTACAGCGGTCGCGTTGAGCGCATCGTGGACTTCGGTGCCTTTGTTAACATCCTGCCTGGCAAGGATGGTCTGGTGCACATTTCCCAGATCTCTGATCGCCGTATCGAGAACGTGACTGACGAGCTGAGCGAAGGTCAGGAAGTTCTGGTTAAGGTTCTGGATGTAGACAACCGTGGGCGCGTGAAGCTGTCCATGAAGGAAGTGAAGGAAGGTGAGCAGCCAACGGACCTCTCCGCGCTGTAATCCCGCCTCCCGTAGGTCGGATTAGCCGCAAGGCGTAATCCGACAAAAAAGCCCGCCACTCATCTGAGTCTGGCGGGCTTTTTATTTGTTGGCCTTCTAGTTTTGGAGCCAGAGCACGCCGGGCAAGGCTGTTCAGGACACGCCACGAGCACTTCCCTGTGGGCTCGGGCT
>CAJXOQ010000086.1 GCA_913057975.1 uncultured Marinobacter sp. | reverse complement strand
GAGATAGGAGTCCGTCTCGTGGGCTCGGAGATGTGTATAAGAGACAGCTGCTGAACGGGCTTTCACCGATGTCCTCGGAAAAACGACCGTATTTCTTGCCGGGTTTGCTGTTGAATAGACGTTTCATCTGCTTGTGAAGCGCCTCATAGTCGCCACCCGGCTCGGCCAACGCCTCGCCGGGACGAACCCGCGCCGGCTGTCCGGGCTGATACTGGCTGGCGAAGAGAGTGCGGAGCTGTTTGATGGCCATGGAGTCAAGAGTCCCTTGATTGGTAGAGCGTGTAGGGGCTGAGGGTAAACCTTCAGGGGGAGGCATTGTAGTGGATTTTGTAGGGCCGCGGGACCAGCCCCCAAAGAAAAAGCCCCCAAGGTTTCAAACCAAGGGGGCTACATGAAGTCCCGTAATGCGGGTTAAACCCGCTTGTGCCGCATCAGGTCCTGAATCAGCGAAGTCACCGCTTCAGTGATCTCCTTGTCATCGTCTGCGGAAACAGACGCCGATGCCACATCCCCACCCAGGTTCACCGCAATGGCAATCAGGCCATGGGCACTGACCACCTGCGCAGCGCGACGACGGTCTTCGGCATTGCCAGCATTGTCCTCGCTGAGGACAACGGAGGTCTTGCCCTGATCAAACAACGCCCGTTCAACTGCCAGAGCCAGCGCCGTGGCCTGCTTGCCGTTACAGGCAATAATGGCAGGCTTCTGCGCCAGACGGCGCTCGCGCTCTTCGCTGGTCACCGGGTCCAGCGACTCAACCGTGCCTGCAGTGCCGGCAATCATGCCCGCACCGATCGTCACGTTGGTCAGCCGATCAATCACAATGAAGCTGCCCGTGGCGTGGTTGCGCTGATAGGCATCAAACGCAATGGGCTGGCTCAGAGTCAGCTCACACAGTCCGATTTCGTTCAGCTGAAGGGCAGACGGATCGTCGTTCTTCTCCAGTGTGTTGACGTCGGTCTGGTGATGAATCTTTTTGACGGTGGCCGAGGTAAATGTCGGGCCGAGCTTGATGTCGTAAAGGCGACCGGTTTCCAGCGGGCCGTCCGTCATCCAAACAATATTGGCGGTGAAGCGGTTGCCCACTTCCGGCTCGTCCTCAGCCTTGACCAGCATATCGCCTCGGCTGACATCGATCTCGTCGGTCAGTGTCAGTGTGACTGCCTGGTCGATGTAGGCTTCTTCCAGGTTGCCATCAAACGTCACCACATCCTTGATGGTGCTGGTCCGCCGTGAGGGCAGGGCCATTACCTTGTCTCCCGGGCGGATCACGCCGGATGCAATCGTTCCGCAAAATCCACGGAAGTTCAGGTTCGGGCGCGTGACGTACTGTACTGGGAAGCGGAAATGTTCCAGGTTCTTGTCGTGGGATACTTCCACGGTCTCCAGGATGTCCATCAGTGGCTGGCCGTCGAACCAAGGCGTTTTTTCGCTCTTATTGACAACGTTGTCGCCTTCGAGGGCCGACAGAGGCACAAAGCGGATGTCTTTCAGGCCAAGCTGGTTGGCAAATGCCAGGTAGTCGTCTTTGATTTCGTTGAAACGTTCTTCGCTGAAATCAACCAGATCCATTTTGTTCACTGCGACCACGATGTGACGAATGCCAAGCAAAGAGGCAATGTAAGAGTGGCGGCGGGTCTGGGTCAGAACTCCGTGGCGCGCATCGATCATCAGAATCGCAACTTGAGCCGTTGATGCCCCTGTCGCCATATTGCGCGTGTACTGCTCGTGCCCCGGAGTGTCGGCGATGATGAACTTGCGCTTATCAGTGGAGAAAAAGCGATAGGCAACATCAATGGTGATGCCTTGTTCACGCTCGGCCTGCAAGCCGTCGACTAGCAAGGCCAGGTCCAGTTTTTCACCGGTCGTGCCCATTTTGGCGCTGTCGCTTTTCAGGCTCGCCATATGATCTTCATAGATCATCTTGGTATCGTGCAGCAGGCGACCAATCAGGGTGCTCTTGCCGTCGTCGACGCTGCCACAGGTGAGTAGGCGCAGCAGTTCCTTATTCTCGTGTTGCTTCAGGTAGGCCTGAATATCTTCCGCAATCAGATCAGACTGGTGTGACATCTTAGAAGTACCCTTCCCGCTTTTTCTGTTCCATGGAGCCGGCTGAATCGTGGTCGATTGCCCGACCCTGGCGCTCGGAGCTCTTGGCCAGCAACATTTCCTGGATAATGTCAGGAAGCGTGTTGGCTTCGGATTCGATGGCGCCCGTCAGCGGGTAGCAGCCCAGTGTCCGGAAGCGAACCGATTTCATCATTGGTTTCTCGCCGTCCTTCAATGGCATGCGGTCGTCGTCCACCATGATCAGGGTGCCATCGCGCTCAACGACCGGGCGTTCGGCGGCATAGTAGAGCGGAACGATGTCGATGTTCTCAAGGTAGATGTATTGCCAGATATCCAGTTCCGTCCAGTTGGACAGCGGAAACACCCGGATACTCTCGCCCTTGTTGATCTTGCCGTTGTAGATGTTCCACAGCTCGGGGCGTTGGTTCTTGGGGTCCCAGCGGTGGTACTCGTCACGGAAGGAATAGACGCGCTCCTTGGCACGGGATTTTTCCTCGTCCCGGCGGGCGCCGCCAAAGGCAGCATCAAACTTGTACTTGTCCAGGGCTTGTTTGAGAGCCTGGGTTTTCATCACGTCGGTGTGCTTGGCACTGCCGTGGGTAAATGGACCGATGCCCTGCTTAATGCCGTCTTCGTTCTTGTGAACGATCAGATCCAGGCCATATTCCTTAACCTTGCGGTCCCGGAAGTCGATCATATCCTTGAACTTCCACGTGGTATCAACGTGCATCAGCGGAAAAGGGGGCTTCCCTGGATAGAATGCCTTGCGGGCCAGGTGAAGCATCACCGCGGAGTCCTTGCCGATGGAATAGAGCATGACCGGGTTGTCGAACTCGGCCGCAACTTCCCGGATGATGTGGATGCTTTCAGCTTCCAGCTGTTTGAGATGGGTCAGATTGTAAGTGGTCATCGTGTCCTGTTACCGCTTTTCGTGCCTCAAGATTCGATTGGGGCTGGGCGTGTGAATGCCGCAATGATACCAGATCAGGCCATGGCATAAGAAGCCGGGTAACTAGAGTTTGCCGCTATAACAATATAGCGACAGGGTAGGCTGGCAGCTATAATGAGGAAGGTTAAAGCTACGGGGTGGAGAGCAGTTTGCTGACGTAGTTGTTCACGTAATCGAAACCATTGCCTTCGAATTCCGCGAATTGGATGCCGAGCTGGAATTGGTCGCGGGCAATTCGCCGCATGTGGACGATGTTGCCTCCAGCGATCACTGAAACAGGCTGGTTGGCAACAACCGGTACGGAAAAGGTCGTGGTTACGGAAATCCAGTTGCCGGGTGCGGGTGTCTTCTGGCCGGGAACCAGTTTTCTCACGGAATTCTGATCACACAGGACCATCAGGCCGGTTCGGGAAATATTCGAAACTTTGCAGGTCAGGCAGCTGCCGTCGGTTGTTTCAATCCGGGCCTCGGTAGCAACATCAACGCGTTGTTGGTTGCGAAGGTTTGGCTTGGCGGCAACTGGTTTCATCGTTACTCTTCTTGCGTCTCTGGTTTTAAAGCAGGCAGCCTTACCCATCGTTCAATCCTTTATTGTTTTTTACTCGCTGCCTTCTTTATATACACGTGCTATGAACGCGAAAAAGCCGCGCCAATGGCCATGAAGATGTAATATGGCGAGCACGAAAAACAGCAAGCACTTGTCATTTTGATCTTAACTCCCTGAAAGTCTAGTTGTTTGTTTAGTGATCAGCAAGTTGCCTGTCGCCAAAACTGTCAGATTTGTGAACTGAATGTGAGCGTTGCGTCACCAAAACCAATGCGGAATCCAAGCGCACACGGACGTGCTTGGAGCGTTTGTTGGGAGAAGCCTCCCACTGAGGCCTCCCCGAAACCAAACAGGCTAGGGCCGCAGCTAGAGGGTCAGCCCCCAAGTTTCTTAACAAGAATCTCATTAAACAGCTTCGGATTACCCTGGCCCTTGGAGGCCTTCATCAGCGGCCCCATGAACCCGCCGAGCATCTTTTTCTGCTTCTTGGGGTCGGATTCCTGCTGATACTGGGCCACCTGATCCGGCATGGAGGCCAGAACCTCATCCACCATCTTCTCAAGCTCGCCAGTGTCCGACACCTGCTTCAGGCCTTTGGCATCGATAATCGCATCCACGCTGTCATTTTCGCCGGCCCAGAGCGCCTCGAACACTTTCTTGGCACCCGCCGATGAAATCGTGTTGTCCGCGATGCGCACCACCAGATCCCCAAGCTGCTCGCCGGAAATCGGTGAGTCGGCCACAGATTTTTCCTCCGCATTCAGACGTGCGGAGAATTCGCCCTGAACCCAGTTGGAAGCCAACTTGGCGTCCTTCCCGCGATCAGCGGCGGCTTCGAAGAATGCGGCCAGTTTCGAGTCGCCAGCCAGTAGTCCAGCATCGTAGTCGTTCAGGCCGTACTGCTCCTTGAAGCGGGCCTTGCGGGCATCCGGAAGTTCCGGGAGGCTGTTGCGGGCTTCGTCGATAAAGGCGTCGTCGATTTCCACCGGCAGCAGGTCCGGGCAGGGGAAGTAGCGGTAATCGTTGGCTTCTTCCTTGGTGCGCATAGAGCGGGACTCGTCCCGGTCGCCATTGTACAGGCGGGTTTCCTGAACAATGGTGCCGCCGTCCTCGAGAATGTCCATCTGCCGCTCGACTTCGTGGGCAATGGCCTGCTCCATGAAGCGAAAGGAGTTCAGGTTTTTGGTTTCGGTGCGGGTGCCCAGGGTATCGGAACCCTTGGGCTTGAGTGAGATGTTCACGTCAAAGCGCATGGAACCCTGTGACATGTCGCCGTCACAGATGCCCAGGGACGTGACAATGCCATGGAGTTTCTTGGCAAAGGCGACGGCCTCATCGGCATTGGTCATGTCGGGTTCAGTGACCACCTCAATCAGCGGCGTGCCGGCTCGGTTCAGGTCGATGCCAGTCATGCCATGGAAATCTTCGTGCAGGGATTTTCCGGCATCCTCTTCCAGGTGGGCATGGTGAATACGCACCCGCTTGGATTCGCCGCTGGCCAGATCGATATCCACATAGCCGGGACCGACAATCGGGCGCTCCAGTTGTGTTGTCTGATAGCCCTTGGGAAGGTCCGGGTAGAAATAGTTCTTCCGTTCAAACACTGAGCGGCGTTCAATCTCGGCGTTGACCGCCAGGCCAAACATCACCGCGTAGCGGAATGCCTGCTCGTTCGGCACTGGCAGCGTGCCCGGCATGGCCAGGTCAACGGCATTGGCCTGGGTGTTGGGTTCGGCACCATAGGCGGTGCTGGAGCCGGAAAAAATCTTGGTTTTGGTGGCGAGCTGAACGTGAATCTCCAGCCCGATCACAATGTCCCATTGCATAGTCGTTCTCCTGTATCGGGCTTATTGCGGTTCGCGCTGGTGCCAGTCGGTCACCTGCTGAAATTGATGGGCGGCGTTCAACAAGCGAGCTTCGGAGAAGTAATCCCCAATGATCTGCAGGCCTACTGGAAGCCCATCCACAAACCCGGCTGGAACGGACATGGCGGGGATGCCCGCCAGGTTGATGGCAATGGTAAACACGTCCTCGAGGTACATGGTCACCGGATCGCTGGTTTTCTCGCCCTGAATAAAGGCCGGGGAGGGCGTGGTAGGGCTCATCAGCACATCCACTTCCTTGAAGGCGTTGATGAAGTCCTGCTGGATCAACCGGCGAACTTTCTGAGCCTTGAGGTAGTACGCATCGAAATAGCCGGCGGATAGCGCATAGGTGCCCACCAGAATCCGCCGCTTGACCTCGGTGCCGAAGCCTTCGGCCCGGGTGCGTGTGTACATGTCCAGCAGGTCTTTCGGGTCTTCGCAGCGGTAGCCATAACGGGCGCCGTCAAAACGGGACAAGTTGGCCGAGGCCTCGGCCGGGGCGATAACGTAGTAGGCCGCGATGGCGAGGTCAGCGTGGGGAAGGGATACTTCCTTTACCGTGGCGCCGAGCTTCTCGTACTCCCGGATAGCACCCCGAACCTGTTCTTCCATGGCGGCACTGAGGTTGCCAGAAAAGTATTCCTTCGGCAGCCCGATGCGTAACCCTGTCAACGGCTCGTTCAGCGTTGCGGTATAGTCCGGAACGTCACGGTCAATGGAGGTGGAGTCCTTGGGGTCAAAGCCCGCCATTACATTCAGCATCAGCGCATTGTCTTCGGCTGTGCGGGCCATGGTGCCGCCCTGGTCCAGGCTCGAAGCAAAGGCTATCATGCCGTAACGGGACACCCGGCCATAGGTTGGTTTCAGCCCGGTCACGCCACAGAGCGCGGCCGGTTGACGAATGGACCCGCCGGTATCCGTGGCTGTCGCCGCGGGCACGAGCCGCGCTGCAACCGCCGCCGCGGAGCCGCCGGAAGAACCGCCCGGAACCCGCTTCTCGCCCCGGCTCAGCCCCCAGGGGTTGGCAGTGGCGCCAAAGTAGCTGGACTCGGTGGACGACCCCATGGCGAACTCGTCCATGTTGGTCTTACCCAGGCACACAGCGCCCGCCTTGCGGAAGTTCTCCGTGACCGTTGCATCGTAGGGCGGCACAAAATTCGCCAGCATCTTCGAGCCACAGGTGGTCGCCACGCCATTGGTGCAGAATATGTCCTTGTGGGCGAAGGGCACACCCGTCCAGGGTGTGGCCTTACCCGCCGCCCGTTGCTCGTCTGCCGCATGGGCATCGGCCAGGGCCTGCTCCTCCGTAATGGTGATAAAGCTGTTGAGCTGCTCGTCTTCCTTTTCAAGGCGGCCCAGGAACTGTCGGGTCAGCTCCACGCTGGAAATCTTGCCGCTTTCCAGATCTCGGGAAAGCTCTGCTACGGATTTGTTATGCATGATACGTCCTGTTTGCGTCGCTGTTCGTCGGGTCACTCGATGCCCTTTATTCAATCACTCGGGGAACCAGATAGAGGCCATTCTCGGTAGCCGGCGCAATGGCCTGGAAAGACTCCCGTTCATTGGTTTCCGTCACCTCATCCGGGCGCAGGCGCTGGACGGCATCCAGGGGGTGGGCCATGGGCGCCACCGAATCGGTATCCGCCGCGCTCAGCTGGTCAACCAGATCCAGGATATTGCCCAGATCCTTTTCCAGCGCTGAAACCTGCTCCTCGTCCACCCGAATGCGGGCGAGCACAGCGACTTTCTCAATGTCCTTGCGGGAAATGGTCACACTGCCTCCCAGATATGTGAATTGTCTTTAATGGAGTGTTTCTGTAACGAAGGCTACTCGACGCCTTGGGGGCGTTCGGAGGTGACTTTCCAAAACTGTGCGGAGCCATGGATGGCGGAGCCCAAGCGCCACATGGAGGTGCTTGAGCGTGTTTTGGAAAGTCCCCTCCGAACGGCCCTCCACCGAAGCCCAATTAATAAAAGCGCTATGGTAACAGATTCAAACAATCGCGGGAGGGGCCAAAACAAAGGAGAAAAGCGCGAAAGGCGCCTCGGGAGCCCCGATGGTGCCTTGCCTGCGGGGGTGCTCACTGCTAAAGTTGCCGCATCATTTTGCGACTGCAACTCTCAGGTTGAAACTACACGAATGTTGATCAAAAGACTCCGAGGTTTATTTTCCAGCGACCTGTCCATCGACCTGGGCACCGCCAACACTCTTATATACGTGCGCGAACGCGGTATCGTACTCAACGAGCCCTCCGTTGTAGCCATCCGCACCGCTGGCTCACAGAAAATGGTCGCAGCCGTCGGCGCCGAAGCCAAACGCATGCTTGGCCGCACACCAGGAAACATCACCGCCATCCGCCCGATGAAAGACGGTGTGATCGCAGATTTCGTGGTTACCGAGAAAATGCTCCAGCACTTCATCCACAAAGTGCACGAGAACAGTTTTATCACCCCAAGCCCCCGCGTACTGGTTTGCGTTCCCAGCAAGTCCACCCAGGTAGAGCGCAAGGCCATCCGTGAATCCGCTCTGGGCGCTGGTGCCAGGGAAGTGTTCCTGATTGAAGAGCCGATGGCGGCGGCCATCGGCGCTGGCCTGCCGGTAGAGGAAGCCAGCGGTTCGATGATTGTGGATATTGGCGGTGGCACCACCGAAATCGCCATTATCTCCCTGAACGGCATTGTGTACGCCGAGTCTGTTCGTACCGGGGGCGACAAGTTCGATGAAGCCATCGTTACCTACGTTCGACGCAACTACGGCAGCCTGATCGGTGATTCCACCGCGGAGCGCATCAAGCACGAAATTGGTTGCGCCTATGAGGGCTTGGATATCCGCGAAATCGACGTTCGCGGCCGCAACCTGGCCGAAGGCGTACCCCGGGCCTTTACCCTGAATAGCGAGGAGATCCTCGACGCCCTCCAGGAATCCCTGGCGCAGATCGTCCAGACCGTGAAAAGTGCCCTGGAACAGTCGCCGCCGGAGCTGGCGTCTGATATCGCGGAACGGGGCATTGTGCTTACGGGTGGCGGTGCGTTGCTGCGCGGTTTGGATAAGCTGATCAGCGAGGAAACCGGCTTGCCGGTGATTATCGCGGAAGACCCGCTGACCTGTGTCGCCCGTGGCGGCGGCAAGGCGCTGGAAGTGATTGACCGTGGCGGAATCGGAATGTTCTCCCAGGAGGGCTGACCTTGACTCCGGCTTTGCGCCCCGACATTGCCTTTACCCGGCCGCCGCTCGTGAATGATCACGGCGGCGGTTGTCGTATGGACGCCTGCATGGAGTGCGGGAGGGTGAACTATTAAAACCATCTTTGTCCAAGGCCCCGTTCCCGGTTTCAGGCTGCTACTCGTTATTGTGCTCTCAGCGATACTGATCGTGGCGGATGTCCGCTTCGATCAGGTGACGCCAGTACGCAGCGCCATTGGCACAGGTCTCGCCCCGGTTCACTGGCTTGGCAATGCGCCCTCCGAATTCAGTGACTGGGTCGCCAGCCTGTTTACCACCCGTGAAGATCTCCAGGAAGAGAACGAAGCGCTGCAGGCGCGCTTGCTGATACTGGAGCGCCGGGCCCTCAAATACGCCGCTCTGGCATCGGAAAATAACGAACTGCGCAAACTGATGAACTCTTCAGAGGTTCTTGATGACCGGGTGATTGTTGGCGAAATAGTGGCTGTTTCACCGGACCCGTTCTCCCACGAAGTGGTGATCAATAAAGGCAGTCGTGACGGTGTCGTGGTCGGCCAGGCTATCCTGGATGCCAACGGCCTGATGGGTCAGGTCCAGCAAGCCAGCAGTTTTACCTCACGGGTTCTATTGGTATCAGACAGCAGTCATGCAGTGCCTGTGGAAGTGGTTCGCAACGGCTTGCGGGCTATCCTGCTCGGAAATGGCGACACCAGTGCGCTTGAATTGGTGCATGTGCCGGATACCGCCGATATTCGCGAAGGAGATCTGTTGGTCAGCTCCGGGCTGGGGGGGCGTTTTCCCAAGGGCTACCCGGTGGCGGAAGTGGACCAGATTTCCAAGGAGCCGGGTGAACCGTTCGTGAAAATTCGTGCTACGCCAATGGCGGAACTGAACCGGAGTCGCCTGGTGCTGGTTGTGTTTTCACCAGAACAGGACGCCACGGGTGACGCTGGAAGCTCGCCCGAAGGCCCCAACGCTGGATCACCAGAACAGGATGGGGTGCGCTAATGCTGTCGGTGATCAGTTATCCCGTTTTTGCCCTTAGCGTTTTGTTTGCCCTGGTGCTCAGCAGTTCGCTGTTTCCGCTGGGCTGGTTTGAGTTCCGGCCGGAATGGCTGGGCCTGATTGTGTTCTACTGGACATTCCGGGCACCGGCCCAGTTCGGTATCCTGTTGGCCTGGTGTCTCGGTCTGCTGCTGGACGTACTGGAAGCCACGCCGCTGGGCGTGAATGCCCTGGCCATGGGTGTTATTGCGTTCCTGGTGCTGACCATTCACCAGCGGCTGCGTATGTACCCTTTGCCGCAGCAGTGCCTGATGGTGTTCCTGTTGTTGGGTATCAACCAGATGCTGGTGCATTTTATCAAGCAGACACTGGGAGCTGACAGTTCCGGTTTCAGCTACTTGTGGCCGGCGCTGACCAGTGCCCTGGTCTGGCCGGTGTTGTGTGTATTGCTGGATAATCTGAATCGCAAGCTTGGCTAGGATTGGAGGGCGCTATGCAGTCTATTGTTCTTGCCTCAGCGTCTCCTCGAAGAGCCGAACTGTTAAGGCAGATCGGTCTGTCGTTTCGGGTTCAGCCGGCGGATATTGACGAAACGCCCGCGAGCAACGAATCGGCCGAGCATTATGTCGAACGCCTTGCCCGGGAAAAGGCTCTGGCAGGAAGCGCTTTCAAGCCTGGCAGCCTGGTGATTGGTTCGGACACTTCGGTCGTACTGGGTAGCCGGATTCTGGGCAAGCCGGCTAATGGCGGCGATGCGATCGTTATGTTGCAGGCGCTTTCGGGAACCACCCATCAGGTCATGACCGGTGTTGCTGTGGTTCACGCGGGCGTTTGTGAGTCGCGTCTGGTGGTGGCGGATGTTCGTTTCCGCGAGCTGCTGACGGCTGAAATCGAGGCCTATGTGGCAACTGGCGAGCCCATGGACAAGGCTGGCGGCTATGGCATTCAGGGGCGAGGTGGTATTTTTGTAGAGGAACTCCGAGGCAGTTACAGCGCCGTAGTGGGACTGCCCCTGCAGGAAACCGCAGCATTACTGGCCGGTGCCGGATACCCGGTATGGGAAACCTGGAACAGCAGGCAGGAGAGCCGCAATGAGTGAAGAAATACTGATCAATGTGACCCCGGTGGAAACCCGGGTGGCGCTCGTGGAGAACGGTATGCTCCAGGAGGCCTACATTGAGCGCACCAGCCGCAAGGGCATCGTGGGCAACATATATAAGGGCAAGGTGGTTCGCGTATTGCCCGGCATGGAAGCGGCATTTGTTGATATTGGTCTGGAGCGTGCGGCGTTTATTCATGCCTCCGATGTCGTCATTAGTCAGCAGCCAGCCAACGAAGCCCCCGAGACGCCGAAAACCGTGCCTGATATCCGCACCTTGCTCCGCGAAGGGCAGTCTCTTGTGGTCCAGGTCACCAAGGACCCTATTGGAACCAAGGGGGCGCGGCTGACCACCCAGCTATCCATCCCGTCGCGCTATCTGGTATTCATGCCTGGCGTCAGCCATGTTGGTATTTCCCAGCGAATTGAAGATGAGGCTGAACGTTCTCGGTTAAAGTCACTGGTGGAAGAGGGGGCTGCCGCCGAACCGGACATTTCCGGCGGCTATATTATTCGCACCGCTGCAGAGGCCGCCTCGGAAGAAGACCTGATTGGTGATATGACCTATCTGCACCGTCTGAACCAGGCCATTGAGGAGCGCATTACCCGAAGCCAGGCGCCCTCGGTGGTGTATCAGGATCTTCCCCTGTTTATCCGCACCATTCGCGACCTGATTCGCCCACAGACCGAGAAGGTTCGTATCGATAGCCGGGAAAGCCACCAGCGGGTGATGGAATTTGTAGAGGAATTCGTGACCGAGTTTTCCGATAAGGTTGAGTACTACCCGGGCGAACGTCCCATTTTTGACCTGTATTCCGTTGAGGATGAAATTCAGAAAGCTCTCAGTCGCAAGGTCCAGCTCAAATCCGGTGGGTACGTGATCATCGACCAGACCGAAGCGATGACCACGATCGATATCAACACGGGCGCGTTTGTGGGGCACCGTAACCTGGAAGAAACCATTTTCAAGACCAACCTCGAGGCGGCCCGTGCCATCAGTCGCCAGCTCAGGTTGAGGAATCTCGGTGGTATTATCATCATCGATTTCATCGATATGGAGGATTCCGAGCACCAGCGCCAGGTCCACCGAATGCTGGAGAAAATGCTGGAGCGGGATCACGCCAAAACCAAGATTACCGGGGTTTCCGAGCTGGGACTGGTGGAGATGACCCGCAAGCGCACCACCGAAAGCCTCGGTCAGATTCTGTGTGAACCGTGTCCGATCTGTGATGGTCGCGGCTTCCTGAAGACCAGCGAAACCGTCTGTTATGAAGTGTTCCGTGAAATCCTCAGGGTCAATCGTGCCTACGATGCGGAAAGCTATCTGGTGATGGCGTCCCAGAGTGTGGTGGATCGGCTGCTGGATGAAGAGTCCGACAACGTCGCCGACCTTGAGACGTTTATCAGCAAAACCATCCGTTTTCAGGTTGAGCCATTCTACAGTCAGGAGCAGTATGATGTGGTACTGCTGTAACGCTGGCCCGGCAGGCATTGGTTAGGCTTGGCGATTACCCCTGATGGCATCCAGTGTGGCTGACCAAACTCTGAAACATCTGTTGCTTCGAATGGCCTCGAGCGCCGCCAGTCTGATCTGGTGGTTGCTGCTGGCGGTCGTCGTTCTGCTTGCGCTCTATGCCGGAATAGGGCGCCAGGTGACACAGAACATCAACGAGTATCGCTCTTCGATTGAGCAACGGTTGTCGTCGGAGCTAGGTCAGCCGGTCAGTATTGGCGCTCTCTCCTCCAGCTGGAACTGGCTGGACCCAACCATTGTCGCCCGCGATATTGTGGTCGTTTCCGAAAACGACCGTAGTGACGTTGCTGGTTCACTGAAGAGCATCCGCATTGGCCTCGACTTTCTCGCCTCGCTCATGCGCCTGCGCATTGTGTTCGCTGATTTTGACGCCGATGGGCTGGAGCTGACGATCAACCAGACTCCAAGGGGGAGGGTGACCATCGAAGGTGTCGATATTCCCGATCCCGTGGCAAACGATCTGGAGCTCTGGCTGGATATCGCCGGCAAATGGCTGTCCGACCCCTCCGTCAAAATTACACGTCTGGACCTTGGTGTTCGCGACGCCAATGGCACCTTGCGGCATGTAGAGGTGCCCCAACTGGACCTGATCTATCGGCGCGGACTGTTCCACGCATCCGGTCGTGCCATGCGGCCAGGAACGACCGAACAACTGGCCAGTTTCGGGCTGGTTGGCCGGCACTTCTTTCGCGGTGACTTCACGGGTCAGATATATGCCGACATCAACTCCGGCCGGTTGTTTGATGGACTCGCAGAGGAGTACGCTTGGCGGAATATACGGGCAGAAGGGTTTGATCTCGGAGGCCAGGTCTGGATGACGTTTCGGGATGGCCGCATTGAGCAGGTCAGCGGTAACCTGGAAACACCGTATCTGCAGCTTGGTGTTGGTCGCCAATCCCTGGCACCGCTTGAAGATATCAGGGCGACATTTGGTTGGCGCAGACACGATTCGTTGGCTGAGCATGAGCCGGAAACAACGGCTAAACCCTGGTACACCACCGGTGAGTTTCACCTAAAGGAACTTACGTGGGAGTGGAACGGCCATACGGTCTCTCCGTTCAGTCTCCGGTTTAGCCATCGCGACGGTGGCCGAAGATTGATCGCTGATGCGCTTCCACTACAACCTCTCCGGCGATTGGTTGTCGGAATGAATCTGTTGCCAGGCAGGGCTGAAAGAGCCCTGGAGAATTATCGTCCCACTGGCCGCCTGGACCGGATGATGCTTAAACTGCCCACGGACGATAGCCGTGGCTTTGAGCTGACGGCTGCGTTGAACAATGTTGGTGTCAGAGCTCATGATGGCGCGCCGGGTGCGTCTGGTCTTGATGGCACCCTGTTTGTCGACCGGAACGGCGGGTTCGTGAGGGTGAGCAACGATGAGCTGTCGCTCGGTTTCCCGGACCTGTTCCGGGGGTTCTGGAACCTCCGTGACGTCAGGGCCGGCGTGGCCTGGCGCCTTGAGGGAGGGTTAACCCGGGTCTACGCGGACGATATTCGTATGGTTTATGATACCGATACCCGGCTGACTGGTGCGTTTGACCTTCGTATGGATCAGGGCGGGGAGGATAATCTGGGGCTGAAGGTCGGTGTGCGGGATGGTACCGCCGATATGCTTGCCGACTTCGTGCCAGTGAAGGTTGTCGACCCTGACCTCTACCAATGGCTGACCACGGCAATCACCGAGGCCGATATTCCCAGCGGTGAGTTTTACGGCCATGGTCAGATCGATCGTGACGCTCCAGAGAACTCTTTCGTATCCTCAATGGGTTACCGTTTCGAAGAAGCCAGTATCCGCTATGACGAGCGTTGGCCTGAGGTCACGGACGCCAGTGGCGAAGTCTCTATACAGGACGGCCGCGTCCAGATCGACATCCGCTCCGGACGAACGGGTGGGCTGGAACTCGAACCCGGCGAGGTGAGGGTCGTCCCCGAGGAAGAGGGCGCTCTGGTATACGTCGATGCGTCAGCCCCGGTTCCCGGATCGGCGTTGGCTTTCTGGATGGACAACAGCCCCCTGGGTGAGTTGGCAGGAGAAGCAGGGCGGAGCATTTCCCTGGATGGCGATTTTCACCTGGATCTCGGGCTGGGTTTGCCGCTGGTATCCGACGCGCCGCCCACCATCAGCGCTAGCGTCAGAGCCAATTCCGGCACCCTGACTTATCCTGAGGCCGACCTGCAGTGGACCCAGTTGAATGGGGAGCTGAGGTTCAGCAGAGATGAGGGGTTTTCCGAGGCCCCCCTCAAAGCTCATTTTATGGGCTCTCCGGTCACGGTGCTGATGCGGCGGGGTGATAACGGTCAATCGCTCAATGTCCGTCAGTATGGCCGCCTCGACATTCGCCAACTTCTGGATCAAACCGAATTGCCGGATGGTATGGACATGGGGCTCAGTGGCGACATTGGCTATCAGGCAACACTGGAGGTTTCACCGGACACGGCTTCCGCCGTCACGCTGTATTCGGACCTTGCCGGGCTTTCGGTCGACTGGCCAGCTCCGCTGGCGAAAGACACAGAGGATGAAACACCCCTGAGGGTAACGGTCACGCCCCGGCAAGAGTCAGGCGTTGATCTGTCAGTCGACTGGCAGGACCGTGCCAATCTGGATATGACCTGGCAAGCGGGGATGGTAGACATTGCCCTGAACGAATTGGTTCTGGGCGACCGCCAACTGACCAATATGACGGTGTCTGCACGGCAGAGTGACAGTGAGTGGCTGGTTACAGCCGACTCGGAATGGACCTCAGGCCGTGTCGTCTGGCCCCGGGACGATCAACCGGTCAGTGTTGATCTGGAGCGCCTTACGGTCTATCGAAGTGATAGTGAGACTGACGAGGGGCAGGAGTCAGAGCGACAGGCACAGACGTTTCGTGACTTGGAGATCAGCAACTGGCCGGACGTGAATGTCCGTATTGCGGCTCTCAATATGGATGGGGAAAGCGCCGGTAGCTGGTCGTTCCAACTGAGGCCCGACGCTGCACAGCTGCGGGTACAGGATATTGTTGGCGCTCTCAAATCCCTGACCCTGACGGGAGAGCTGGACTGGAGCATTGCGACCGGGCGTGAGGTCACCCGTTTTACCGGCGATATCAACGGTAACTCGCTGGCAGACCTGGGCACGTTGGTTGGCGCTGAGATTCCTTTTCGCAGTAAGAATACGGCAGTCAAGCTTGATATTGACTGGCCAGGCCGTCCCGATCAGTTCGATGTCTCTGGCCTCAGTGGCTCGGTCAGTGTGCGTTTTGACGATGGTGTTATCCTTGAGGGGAACAATACAGCTCAGCTGTTCCGGGTGTTCAACCTTCTCAACGCCGATACGCTCTGGCGCCGTCTGAAACTTGATTTTTCCGATCTGTACGAAGCTGGCGTCGCCTTCGATGCCATATCCGGAAAGGCGAGCATGATCAACGGCTTACTAACGTTGGATCCGGAGTTGCAGGTGGTGGGACCATCCGGTGCTTTCAAGCTTACAGGCACCTCCAACATGGTCGAGGAAACTCTCGACATGAGCATGGTGGTGGTGTTGCCGCTGACTCAGAACCTGCCTCTGGCCGCCTTGTTGATGGGGGCGGGCGCTCCGATTGGCGGTGCGTTGTTTGTACTCGACAAAGTGTTGGGCGACCCATTGAGCAAACTCACCAGTGCAACCTATAGTGTAAGTGGAAGCTGGGACGAACCAGATGTTCGACTGAGGCGGGTATTCGATACCGGTAATTGATGGTTTTGGCAGGAGGGCCACGATGTCAACGCAAAAAGACAACCCCGTCAAATGGCAGGCAAGTCGGGTGGCGGCGGTACAGATGGTCAGTACTCATGACATCGCCGCCAACCTCAACGAGGCAGCAAGGCTGCTGAAGGAGGCGGCTGACGCAGGCGCCAGCATTGCGGTGCTGCCCGAGAACTTTGCGGTACTGGCCACAAAACAGATGATCGGCTGCGGTCGACGGGAAGCAGAACCGGATAATGTGATTCGGCAATTCCTGGAGCAGCAAGCGGCCGAACTGGGTATCTGGGTGGTGGGAGGCTCTTTGCCCATTGCCTCCAGGCCGGACGGTTCCACCGTGGCCGACCGGGTTCGCGCCTGCTGTTATGTTTACGACGACCGTGGCCGCGAGGTCGCCCGCTACGACAAGATCCATCTTTTTGATGCCACCGTGGAAGACGCTCAGGGGCAGTATCGCGAGTCAGACACCTTCGAGCCGGGCGATGACGTCGTTGTGGTTGATACGCCGGCAGGGCGACTCGGCATGGCCATATGCTACGATCTGCGCTTCCCCGAACTGTTTCGGCAACTCAGGGAGAAGGACGCTGAATGGGTATCTCTACCCAGTGCCTTTACCTGGCATACCGGTGACGCCCACTGGCATGCGCTGATACGTGCCCGTGCCGTTGAAAATCAGGTTTGGCTGGTGGCCGGGGCCCAGGGGGGGCAGAACAGTGAGCGTCGGCGCACCTACGGGCACAGCGCGATCGTCGATCCCTGGGGCCGAATACTGTCCGAACTCTGTCTCTTATA
>CAJXOQ010000085.1 GCA_913057975.1 uncultured Marinobacter sp. | reverse complement strand
CTCTCTATTCGTCGGCAGCGTCAGATGTGTATAAGAGACAGGGTCGGAGGCAAGTATGTCCAGAGTCTGTCAGGTTACCGGTAAGCGACCGGTCACCGGTAACAACGTTTCTCACGCGATGAACCACTCACGTCGTCGTTTTCTGCCCAACCTGCAGAACCATCGCTTCTGGGTTGAATCAGAGAAGCGCTTCGTAAAGCTGCGCGTATCCACCAAGGGTATGCGTGTTATCGATAAAAAAGGCATTGACGCTGTGCTGGCCGATCTTCGTGCCCGCGGCGAGAAATTTTAAGGAGCCGCATCATGCGCGAGAAAATCAAGCTGGTTTCATCAGCAGGTACTGGTCACTTCTACACGACCAAGAAAAACAAGCGTAACACCCCGGAAAAAATCGAGATCAAAAAGTACGATCCGGTTGTCCGCAAGCACGTTGCGTACAAGGAAGCGAAGATCAAGTAAGATCTTCGTTACCCAAAAAACCCGGCCATGGCCGGGTTTTTTTGTGCCTGCCCCTAAAACGTTTCCAGATACCCTTTGGGCAACTTGATGTCCATGGCGATCGGCAAATGATCCGACACGGGATAGCTGACTACCTCTGACCGTCGTATCTCCAGGCTGGGACTGACCAGTATGTGGTCCAACGCCCTCTCCGGCCGCCAACTCGGAAAACTGTGGGCCGTCTCGGGCAACGGAACCAGGTTCGAATGCTTCAGCGGCGTGTTCCTCAACAACTGCTCTGCGTGGTTATTCAGATCCCCCATGAGAACCACATGCTGATACTCGGAAATCAACTCCTGAATATACGCCAGTTGCCGCTGCTGAGCCGCCTTGCTGAGCGAGAGGTGCATCATCACCAGCACCAGTGGATCTTCTTCGGCCCCATAACGGGCGATAATGGCACCTCTCCCCGGAATCAGTCCGGGCAAACGGTGCTCTTTCACATCCAGCGGACGATAACGACTCAGCAGGCCATTGCTGTGCTGAGCCAGCTGCCCAAGGTTCCGGTTGAGCTGCTGGTACCAGTAAGGAATACCTGAAGCCTCCGCCAGATACTGAACCTGGTTGATGTAACCACTGCGCAGACTGCCGCCATCACACTCCTGCAGGGCGACCACATCGTAGTTGCTCAGCAGGGTGGCGATACGGTCCAGATTCTGGATGCGGTTGCGATGAGGCAGAAAGTGCTGCCAGCTTCGGGTGAAGTAGTGACGGTAAGAGGAAGTGTTGATGCCGACCTGGATATTAAAGGTCAGCAGCCGGATGTGACGATGCGCTTCGAACGCTGGAACATGCTCATCGCCGGAACAAGCCCCGCGCGGGCCGTTCGTCGACCTGAGGATACCATTCAGCTGCTTGCGAATACGGTTGTACATGATGGCAGCTCAGACTCCTGACAAGACCCGGTCACGGCCAGCGGACCGGGTCTATGCGTTTACTCGGCCTGACCAGCACGCTCCTGCTCAATCAGGTAATCGACAACCTCCAGTACCGCTTCATGGCCACCCGCCATGGAAGCCGTGACCCTGTACTTACCATTCACAAGCATAGTCGGTGTGCCGGTAACACGCGCACCGCGAATCTTGGCCTGAGCCTGCTGCATTTTGGCGTTCACACCGAAACTGTTGTAATTCTTGAGAAATTCTTCACCGTCGACGCCGTGCCCTGCCACGAAATCGGCGAGAGCCTCACCCGAATTCAACGGGCGGCGCTCACCTGCAAGCGCGTCAAACAGGGCGTCATGAACCTTATCCAGCTCTCCCATGGCTTCCAGCGCGTAAAAGGCCTTGGCATGGGGTTCCCAGGAGCGGCCAAGGGCCGCAGGAATTTTTACGTAGTTGACGTCTTCAGGCAGATCTTCCGCCCAGCTTTCGACCAGCGGCTTGAAGGTGTAGCAGTGGGGGCAGCCATACCAAAAGACCTCAGCCACCTCGATACCACTCTCACTGGCGGTTCTCACCGGGGTATCCAGCACCTGGTAGTGCGTCCCTTCTTCCCAGTTGGCGGCGCTGGCCTGCGCAATAAACGACATGGCCAGGATGGATAGTGCGGTGGTCCGGATTAGTCGGATCATTCATGGTCTCCGGTTATCAGATTGGATGAATTGAAAGGATTATGACCCAGCAGGCACGAAAAGTTCCACCGTGCATGGATTAAACAGCGGCAACCCATAAAAAACCCCGCATCTGCGGGGTTTTTCAGTCGTAGCGCGTGCCAAACATCACTGAAGACCGGACACGTAGCTCGCAACGGCCTTGATCTCAGTATCGGTCAACTTCGCAGCCACATCCATCATGATGGACGCGCTCTGGCCAGCGTCACGTTCACCACCACGGTATGCCTTGAGCTGCTTTTCAACGTATTCAGCACTCTGACCACTGAGCCTGGGGTAGCCGGCAGGCTCATTGCCCATACCTCGAGGGTTGTGACATCCGGCACACGCCGGCACGCCAGAAGCCATGTTGCCACCGCGGTATAGCATCTGCCCCTCATCAACCAGATCGGGGTTGGCCTGAGCCACGGTGATATCCTGATTGTCGAAATAGGCCGCAAGATCCTGCAGATCCTGGTCAGACATGTCGCTTAAAAGGCCCGTCATTTCGGCAATTTCACGCTTGCCTTCCTTGATCGCAACCAATTGTTGGTACAGATACTCTTCGCCAATGCCCGCCAGTTTCGGGTAAACCGCCATGACCGGCTTGGCACCGCCCTGGCCATGACACCCGGCACACACTGCTGCATTTGCTTCGCCTGCTTCAGGATCTCCCGCCCCGTGAGCCATCGCTGTGAGGCCAACACCGAGAACAACTCCTGCGATCAGTTTTTTCATGCTCGCTCCGCTTCTCTCATCCAAAAGTTTTCTTCGTTATGCAGCCGGCAGGCACTGGCCAATAAGGCTCAAACCGGGGCTGTTCAGCAGCAACGCTCAGCGTACTGCCCGGATTTGGTGTAGCATTATACATTAATCCCTGATAACTGAAATCCAATAGGAATGCCAACACCCGTGTCATCAGACCTGACTCAAAAAAGCCTCTCGTTCAACAGCGCCCGGTTCCTGATCAGTGCCTCACGCCTGGAGGAATGCCCTCCAGACCACGGCTCCGAGGTGGCCTTCGCCGGCCGCTCGAACGCGGGCAAATCCAGCGCCATCAATTGCATCACCACCAACGGCAAGCTGGCCCGTACCAGTAAGACCCCCGGGCGCACCCGGCTGATCAATTTCTTCTCACTCAACCGGGAAAACTGCCGGATGGTCGATCTGCCCGGGTACGGTTACGCCAAAGTGTCCCGGGATATGAAAGACGACTGGCAGAAACATCTGGGCCACTACCTGAATGATCGCCGCTGCCTGCGAGGGCTGGTACTGGTCATGGATATACGCCACCCATTGACGGACTTCGACCAAATGATGGTGGAATGGTGCGAACATAACAACCTTCCACTGATGATTCTTGCCACCAAGGCCGACAAACTGAAATTTGGTCAGGCCAAAACGGCCATGATGGGCATTGCCAAAAAGCTGGAAGAGTTCCAGTGCGTGGAGCACCTGATTATGTTCTCGGCAACGTCAAAACGGGGAGTCGACGAATGCCGGGAGGCACTGACCGCCTGGCTGGAAACCGACGACTAACTAGAGCGTGCCTCCACGCTCTATCCGGTAGCCCAGATCGATACGCGGCTCGCTGATGCCGGCACCGCCCAGGCGGGCAAGCAGCTCCTGGGCCGCTCTCTGGCCCACGGCCTCCCGTGGTGTGATCACACTCGCCAGGGGAGGCACCATCACGCGGCCAACGTCGTGACCATGGAAACCGGCGATCGCAATCCGCTCTGGCACCGGAATGGCCCGGCGCTGACACTCGAAAAACGCACCAATCGCAACGTCGTCGTTGGTGCAGAATATGCCGTCAACGTCCGGATTCTCCTCCAGTATCCGCGCCATCAGGGTGGCACCCACACTAAAAGACGAGCGTTGCTCGCTGCGCAGGGTGACTGGCGTCAGCCCCTGCTCTTCCATTGCCCGGCTGTACCCTTGCTGACGTTGCAAGGTACGGGCATCCAGCCGCACGGCGAGATAGACCACGCGCCTGCGTCCAAGCCGGATCATCTCCCGCACCATATCATAAGCCGCGCTGACGTTATCAAACCCGACAGCCTGCTCGAACGGGGTCGAATGCGTGTCCATGATTTCCACGGTGGGCACCCCAGCGGTCTGAAGCATCCTCAGCGTGCGGCCCGTGTGCTGACTCTCGGAGAGAATCACGCCGTCCACGTTGTAGGACAGCAGCGATGACAGGCTGCGCTCCTCAATCTCGGGGCTGTAGCCGTAGTGAGACAGCATCAGGTGGTAACCGGCGGGCTCGGTAACCGCTTCCACACCCTTGATCACATCCGCAAAGACCTGGTTGGTCAGGGACGGAAGCAACACACCAATGGCGTGGCTGGTGGACTTGGACAACAGGTCCGGCGCGCGATTGGGGATATACCCCAGTGCTTCGGCTTCGGCAAAGATCCGCTCCCGCATGGGCTTGGAGACATTGTCTGCGCCACGAAGGCAACGGCTGACCGTCATCTTGGTAGCACCAACCCGGTCCGCAATGTCCTGCAATGTGGGACGTTTGTTCTTTACCATTTACGGCTCCAGCCAGAACGTTCAAAGAGGCCTATCATACCCGAGCCCGACAAGGCAGTGACGGATCACTTGCTCCGGCGTACCGGAGACATCGACGGCCACCGCGTTTTCACCCGGCCCCGGCTCCTCCAGCAAATGGAACTGGCTCTCCAGCATCGCGTGACCATTGAAGTAATGATCGGTTCGGCTGGAGTGGCGCGCCCAGATGGTTTCAAAATCCCCCTTGAGATAAACGAACCTGGTTTCAGGGCTGCCCCCCTGCAAACGCTCGCGGTAGACGCGCTTCAGGGCGGAACAGGCCAGCACCAGGCCACCCTCCTCCCGCCGGATCAACTTGGCGAGGTCATCCAGCCAACCGAGACGATCCTCATCGGTCAGCGGAATACCGGCTGCCATTTTCTCCACGTTGGCACGGCTGTGGTAATCGTCCGCGTCGAAAAACGGAACGCCGAGTTCCTGTGCAAGCCTGGCCCCGGTGAGGCTTTTGCCACACCCGGACACGCCCATCACCACGATTTTTGGTGTCTTTGGTGTCATCCTTTCACTCATGTCACTGCCACCATAGCGCCAATTGAGGGAACACAATCAGCAGACCAAGGGCGACCACCTGGAGCGCGATAAACGGCAGCAGGGCACGGAAAATCTCCCCCAGGGAAATGTCTTTTGGCGTCACGGTCTTGAGATAGAAGGCCGCCGGGCCAAACGGCGGAGACAGGAAGGACACCTGCATGTTCATGCAGAACACCACCCCGAACCAGATCGGGCTATAGCCCAGTTCCGTCACAATCGGCACGAAGATCGGCATGGTGAGCAAGGCAACGCCGACCCAGTCCAGGAACATACCCAGGATGAGCAGGATCAGCATCATGAACAGGATCGTCGTCAGGCCATGGCCACCGCTGACGGCGAAAACCATGTCGCGGACGAAATCGATACCGCCCATGAGGTTGTAGACGCCCACCAGAGCGGTTGCGCCGATACCAATCCAGATAATCATGCCGCACACCCGCAGCGTGCTGATGGTGGCCTTGCGCACCATGGCAAGAGACAGCTCACCACGAATCCAGGTGCTGATGGCAATACCCATCACGCCCAGGGCCGAGGCTTCCGTGACCGACGCCACACCGCCATAGATGCTCCCCAGCACCACAACCACGGACAGCAGAGGAAACAGCAATGCCTTGAAGAAGTTCGGCATTGGTGTTTCAGGCGTGTCCTGATCCGAGGGCAGCGGCGCCATCTCCGGCTTCAGCCAAACCCGGATCAACACATACCCCATATAGAGCAGCGCCAGTATCAGTGCGGGCAAGAAGGCCCCTTTGAACAGGTCGCCGATGGACACGTTGGCGGTCAGACCGTAGATAATCAGTACGATGCTGGGAGGCAGCATGGTGCCGAGTGCCCCACCGGCACAGGTGGTGCCAATGGCGAGTTTGCGGTCGTATCCGAGGCGCAGCATTTGCGGTAGCGCCAGGATGCCCAGCAACACCGTCTCGCCACCGATCACACCGGACATGGAGGCGAGGATCACGGCCACCACCAGCGTCTGGATGGCCACACCACCCCGGAGCTTGCGACCCAGGCGAGCCATGGCATCGAAAAGGTCCCGGGCAATGCCGGAATGATCCAGCAGCGAGGCCATCAACACGAACATGGGCACCGCCAGGAACACATAGTTGCCGATAAAACTGTACAGACGGCTGCTGACAATGGGCAGGGCATCCGGGCCAAACCAACCGAGCGCGAACACAAGAGCGACCAGACCGGTGGCAAACGCCAGTTGCATACCGGTCAGGAGCAATACAATCAGCATGACAAGCATCAACAGGCTGCCATAGCCGATACCAAGGGAGGCCAGTTCAAACATCATTTATCTCCCTTGCCACGAAGGTCGCGAATAAGGTGCAACAGGAACTGAAGCGTCATGACCGCCACCGCAACCAGGATGACCACCTTCAACAGCGCGGGAAACGGCGGGTTCCAGGCAGAGCCGGAGGTTTCCAGTCGCCAGCCACCCCAGGGCGCCAGTACGGCTTCGGTCGCCATCGACCAGCTGGCGAACAGCAGCATGCCGCAGAAGGCAAGTCCCAGCAGGTGGTGGACAACCCGCAACCATCGCTGGGCACGGTGAGAGACGGCGTCGTAGATCAATACAATACGCACGTGTCGATCGGTAGCCAGGGCATAAAGCCCGCCAATGACAAACAGTGTGGCACCGGCAAAGGTCACGGTTTCGTGCACCCAGAGCGTGGGGGAATCAAACACATAACGGCGGACAATCTCATAGAACGACACCACTACAATCGCGGCAAAGACCAGGCTCAGCCTCTTGCCAAGCCAGACAATGGCCTTGTCCAGCCAGGTAAACCCGACATCCTCGCCCTTATCAGGCTGGATATCTTCGCGATCAGAACCGGACGCCGGGGCATCTGTGTTGTTTTCAACGGACATAATGAACTCCTCGCTCCGGGTGCCCTATGGCCCCGGAGGCTGATATCGAGGGAACCTGTTTTAGAGGAGGCCCTGGGACTCCAGGTACTCAGTCACCGACTGGTAGACTTTCTCGGCATTGGGTGACTGCTCCGCGTAGACCTGCCACTGGTCACGGGCGATGGTGCGGAACTTCCGACGCTCTTCGGCGGACCAGTCGTGGATGGTAATGTCCGGGTTGGCCCGGGCTTCGTTGACAGCTTCACGATCGGCCATCGCCAACTGGGTGCTGATATCCTGGGCAAAGTCACGGGCGGATACCGTCATGATGGCCTGGATGTCCTCTGGCAGCTTGTTCCACTCCTTGAGGTCCATCGCGATTTCAATCAATGGCAACGAATGGAAACCAGGATTGACCGGGTGCGGCGCAATCTCGTTCAGACCGGCCTCATGGTTGGTGGAGAACACAGTGTAGTCCGCGGCATCAATCACACCCTTGCTCAACGCCGTGTAGACTTCAGACCCCGGCAGGTTCACGGGGGATGCGCCCGCGGCGGCGAACACGGACTGAACCAGCCCTTCCGGTGCGCGCATCTTCAGCCCCTTGAGATCCTCGACGCCATCAAGCGGTTTTTTCGACACAAACGACTCCACGCCGGTACCGCCACCGCCGACAAATTTCACGCCATAGGGCTTGTAGAGCTCGTTCATCAACTCATAACCGCCACCATGGTTGATGTAGTCAATGAGCTGATCCGGGCTGGACCAGGCGCCAACGGTGTTACCGATCAGGCCGAATGCAGGATCCTTTCCCGAGAAATACCCGGTCACGGAAATATGGCCATCCAACACGCCCATTTTCATGGCGCCGAGGGTTTCGGTGTGGCTGACAACGCTACCTACCGGCAGCAGGTCAATCTCGACACGACCACCGGTCATCGCTTCCACTCGGTCGGCCCACGCCTGCTGGATCTCGAAGTTCTTGACGCCGGAAGGATCTGAAGACTGGAACTTGAAGTTGAAATCGGCGGCAAGGGCATTGCACGCCAGGGTGGCTGACAGAAGGCCAGCTGCGAGTCTTGTCGGGAACATATTGGTATCTCCTGATTGTTTTTGTGCCGGCGCATGTTACCGGTAACATTCACGAGTTTATTGGATTTAAAACGCTCTGACAAGGATGCAATGGAAGGTCGGTTTGGGGGGGGGTGGCATAAAAAGCCGACCTGCCAGAAGACAGGCCGGTGAAACGTCAGGGTTTGCGACGTGCTAAAACCTGAGAACTCACTCAGGAGACACCGAGAATGTCCGAATCCCCGATGTCGTAATTATTGACACGCCAATTGATCAAAAGTTCCTCAATGATTCCGGATGGGTTCGCCCTGCCCTGAAACCGGTGCGTCGACCGAATCCGGCAAACGCGGACGATACTTCTCCCGCAAGGTCATCACCTGCTCCCGGTAATCCGCCGTCAGATAGGGAATCTCCAGGGTCAGCACTTGATAGATGCCCTGCTTCAGCTCGGTCAGAGTCAGGCTAGCAGAGGCCTCAGAGGCATGGGCAGTTTTCAGGAAAGCCATCCAGTTGGTAATGACCAACCATACGTTCAGGGACATCGCGGAACGCAGCTCTTCGGGCTGAGGCTCGATAATCCCTGCCTCCGCCAATTTCTCGAATATCCGGCTGATCGCCGTCAGACAGCGGTTGGTGAACTCGCGGTAGTCCTGGCGCAGGCGTTGGTCACTGTCGAGCAGGTATTCCAGGTCGCGGTGAAAAAACCGGTAGCTCCAAAGGCCATCGAACACCGATTCGAGATAGAAGGTCAGGTCGTCCAGGGTAATGGGCCGGTTCTCCGGGATATCCAGGTAAAAATCCACCAGCTTTTCATACTCGAGAAAGATCTCGTAAATGATGTCGGACTTGTTACGGAAATGGTAATACAGGTTGCCCGGCGATATCGCCAGGTGAGCGGCGATGTGGTTGGTGGTTACGTTGCGCTCTCCCCTTTCGTTGAACAGATCAAGGCTCGAAAGAAGAATCTTGTCTCGGGTTTTCATAGGCTCAGCAATGCATGTTGTTATGTGGGCGTCTGTGCTTCGGCGCTGCGATCCGTGGATGGCCCGATCAGCCATTAGGGCCAGCTTGACTACCTAGAGTATATACTCTAATAATAGCCCCAAGCGCAAACTGAATACTTTTTCACCAACGCATTCCGGAACTGTCGCCGGTTCCACGAACAATAAGGGCGGTGATCCGGCATGGCCCGGAGCCGCGAGGAGAGAGCGATATGGTAGCCACCGTTGTCCAGCTGACTGAAAGCAAGAAGCACATCCAGCACACGCATCGTGTGTTCGAGGACCAGAAGAAGGCGTTTCGCAACAACCCGATGCCGTCACTGACCGAGCGTCAGGAGAACCTGAAGCGCCTCAAGCGCGTACTGCTGTCCAACCAGGATCGCTTACTGGACGCGATAGACCGGGACTTCAGCTGTCGTTCGAAGGACGAGTCGCTGATTGCAGAAGTGATGCCGTCCATTCAAGGCATCAATTACACCCTGAAAAACCTGGAAGGCTGGATGAAGCCCTCCAAGCGGCATGTGTCCGTGTTGTTCCAGCCCGCCAGCAACCGTGTTCATTACCAGCCCAAGGGTGTTGTGGGCGTCATCGTGCCCTGGAACTACCCGCTGTATCTGGCCGTTGGGCCGTTGGTGGCCTCACTGGCTGCGGGTAACCGTACGATGATCAAGATGTCTGAGTTCACGCCGCACACCTCTGCTTTATTCAAGGAGATTGTCGAATCTGCGTTTCCGGAGGACCTGGTCTGTGTGATTAACGGTGAGGCGGATGTCGCCGCAGACTTTTCCAGCCGGCCCTTCGACCACCTTCTGTTCACCGGCTCCACGTCAGTGGGCAAGCTGGTGATGCGGGCAGCCGCGGAAAATCTCACGCCGGTGACGCTGGAACTCGGCGGCAAGTCGCCTGCCGTCGTATCGCCGGATGTTCCGATGGAAGACGCCGCCCAGCGTATCGCTTTCGGCAAGGCGCTGAATGCGGGTCAGACCTGTGTGGCACCGGATTATGTGTTGTGCCCGGCGGACCGTGTGCAGGCGTTTGTGGATGAGTATCGCCATCAATTTGCGGCGATGTATCCGAGCCTGCGGGATAACGAGGATTACACGGCGATTATCAATGAGCGCCAGTACGAGCGTCTGCAGAGTTATCTTGAGGATGCACGGGAGAAAGGTGCGGAGTTGATTGAGATCAATCCGGCCAGTGAGAACCTGAAGGATGGCACCCGCAAGATGCCGATTACGCTGGCGCTGAAGACCACGCCGGATATGAAGATCATGCAGGATGAGATTTTCGGGCCGATTCTGCCGATCATCAGCTATGGCAACCTGGATGAGGCGATCCATTACATCAATGACCGTCCTCGCCCGCTGGCGCTGTATTTCTTCGGTTACGACAAGTCGATGCAGGAGCATGTGGTCAACCAAACCCATTCCGGTGGCATGTGCATCAACGATGCACTGATGCACGTTGCCCAGGATGACCTGCCGTTTGGTGGTATCGGTGATTCGGGGATGGGGCATTACCACGGCAAGGAAGGTTTCCTGACGTTCTCTCATCAACGGGCAATTTTCAGTAAGCAGAAGTTCAACAGTGGCAAGTTTGTGTATGCGCCGCACGGAACGACGGCTCACAAGATGATATATAAGTTGTTTATTCGGTGACTTGGGTGCTGTTCGCCGGCCAACAAAAGACAATAAGAACAAGAGAGTCGTTATGCCTGAAAGCCTTTCTCGATCCGTGCAAACGGACCTTCCCGATACCACCATGGACCGTCGGAGTTTTCTGCGGACCGGGCTTGGTGGCGCCATGTTCCTTGGTACGGTGAGTGTGACCGCTGGCCTGTCTGGCTGTGCAACCGCGCCCGCCGGGCGGGACTATCCGATGCCGGGGGCGATGGACCAGAGCTACGAGTTCCAGTTCCTGACCCGCGATGACATTGTGCTGTTCCAGGCGCTTCTGCCAGCCATGGTGGGCCCTGGGCTGACTGAGGAGCCCGTGGTTCGCCGCCAGCAGATTCAGGCGACGATTGAGCGCATTGATGCCGGGATTCACCAGTTCGGACCAGCCAACCAGAAGGAGTTGAGGGGTCTGTTTGACCTGCTGAACTTCGGGCTGACACGGGTGACGGTGGCGCGGGTCTGGTCGAGTTGGGAGAACGCCAGCACGCAGTCCGTGGATGCCTTCCTTGAGCGCTGGCGCACCAGTGGTGTTGGGCTGTTCAACAACGGCTACATCGCCCTGACCAAAGTCAGTAACGTGGCGTTCTATGGCCACGAAGACCACTGGCACCTCTCCGGCTACCCCGGACCACCCGCCTGGGCCGTGGACGCCCTGCCCCAGTTCAAAGACAACGCCTGAGCCAACCGGAGCATTATTATGTCGTTAACGGATCGTATTGCCCGTGGGCTTGAGGCTGGCTGGAAGGTCACCGACGGTGCCACCCTGACACAGAACCAGACCCACGAAGCCGATGTGGTGATCATCGGCACCGGCGCGGGGGGCGGCACCACGGCGGAGATTCTGGCGAAAGCCGGGCTGTCGGTGATTCTGGTGGAGGAAGGCCGGCTGTATCACCAGAAAGATTTCAAGATGAACGAATTGGACGCCTATGCCTCCCTTTACCAGGAGGGCATGAGCCGGGTCACCAAAGACGGCGCGATATCCATTCTGCAGGGCCGGTGTGTGGGCGGCTCCACTACGGTGAACTGGACCTCAAGCTTCCGCACGCCGGCACCGACGCTGAATCACTGGGCCAGCCGTTTCGGGCTCGACGACCTGACCCCGGCAGCCATGAAGCCCTGGTTCGACGGCCGCGAGCAACGACATAACATTGAGCCCTGGCTGGCCGAGCCCAATGTGAACAACGACATCCTGCGCCAGGGTTGCGAGGCCCTGGGCTGGTCCTGGGAGGTGATCCCACGCAACGTCAAAGGCTGCTGGAATCTGGGTTACTGCGGCGTGGGCTGCCCCACGAACGCCAAACAGGGGGCTCTGACCACCACTATTCCTGGCGCCCTCGACAACAACGCCCGACTGTTCCACGGTCTGCGGGCCGACAAACTGGTGATGGAGCAGGACAGAATCAGCCACCTCCAGGCCTCGGCCATGGCGGCGGACGGTGTCACCCCGTCTGGCTTCACCATTGAACTGCGAGCCCGGCATTTCGTGGTAGCCGCCAGCGCCATCGGCTCACCTGGCCTGCTGCTGCGTTCAGATATTCCCGACCCGCACGACCGTATTGGCAAGCGCACCTTCCTGCACCCGGTCAACGCCACCATCGCGGAAATGCCTGACACCGTCGATCCTTACTACGGTGCCCCTCAGTCGATCTATTCCGACGAATTCAACTTCTCACAGGGCGTCGACGGTCCCGCCGGCTTCAAACTGGAAGTACCGCCCCTGCACCCGGCCATGTCCGCCGGCGTGGTTCCCGGCCACGGCGAACAACAGATACGCGACCTGTCGAAACTGCCCCGGTTGAACTCCGTCATCGCCCTGCTGAGAGACGGTTTCCACCCCGACAGTACCGGCGGCACCGTCAGCCTCCGCGACGACGGCAGCCCAATCCTGGACTACCCCGTCAGCGACTACCTCTGGAAGGGCCTGAAAGACGCCTTCTACAAAATGGCCGAAATTCAGTTCGCCGCCGGCGCCCAGAAAGTCCGCATCATGCACCTGGATTCCCCCTGGTACACCTCCTGGGCCGACGCCAAAGCCGGCATCGACAACCTCGCCATGGAACCCCACCGCGTCCGCCTGTTCACCGCCCACCAGATGGGCGGCTGCGGCATGGGCCGCAACCCGGAAGAATCCGTGGTCAACGGCTTCGGCGAACACCACCACGTGACCAACCTCAGCGTCCACGACGCCTCGATCTTCCCCACCAGCATCGGCGCGAATCCGCAATTGTCGGTTTATGCGCTGGCTGCACGTAACAGTACGAGGCTGACCCAAAAACTCAGGAGTTAGACAAAAAAGGAAGCAGCCCAAAAAAGGTCGAGGTCTTCATAGGCAGATATGCAGTCCGAAGTGCCGCGTGAGGAGGGCTTCCCAGGATTGTGTAAAGCCAGGGACGGCTTTACTCAAGCGCACATGGATGTGCTCGTAGCGTATCCTGGGAAGCCCTCCTCGCGCGGTACATGCACCAAAGTCAGCAGTCTGAACATTGCACCGAGACTGAACATTTTGGTTCGAGAAGAAGGCTGCTATCCTGTGCGCTTCCGGTGAAAAGGAGCTCCGAATGCCAAAAGTCATCTACCCGGGTACGTTTGACCCGATCACCAACGGCCATACCGACCTCATCGAGCGCGCGGGCCGGCTCTTCGACGAAGTCGTCGTCGCTATCGCCTACAACCCCAAGAAGTCCCCGCTACTGACATTGGAAGAACGCTGCGAACTGGTGGAAAAAGCCACCGCCCACCTGCCCAACGTCAGCGTCACCGGCTTCAGCAACCTGCTCGCCGATTTCGTCCGGGAACAGAACGCCACCGTAATTATCCGCGGACTGCGGGCCGTCTCCGACTTTGAGTACGAATTCCAGTTAGCCGACATGAACCGTCGCCTGGCACCGGAAGTGGAAAGCGTGTTCCTGACACCCTCCAACCACCTCTCGTACATCTCCTCCACCCTGATCCGCGAAATTGCCTCACTGGGCGGCGACATCTCGGAATTTGTCGACCCAGCCGTGGAAGCCGCACTCAAACAGAAATTCATCAAGGACTGACAAACGGGAAAGCGCTGCCCATCCCGGGCAGCACAGAACAACGGATCAGAATATCGGTGGCAGCGGGATCACGTTGCCATTGATATCCAGGGCCAGATCTTCCAGCGTGCCCTGGATTCGCAGGCGGTCGTCCTCCTGCACCACCATGCCCTGCTTGATCAAAGGCGCCACCTGCATCCCCAACTCTGGATGCTGATCCACCAGGGCCAACGGCATGCTGACATCCAGGTTGCCGGTCAGCCGCTGCATCACCATCATCATCTGGTCTTTCTCGTCATCAGACAGCGACGGGTGCTGCACCATGATCTCGCCATTGACCGGGCCATAAGGCGTGGCAAAGGACAGCTCCGGAAACCCGAACGAAAAACCGTTGGCCGCAAGCCCCAGCATGGCCTGATTGATGCGATTCATGGAAGCCATCTGCTGCTGCATCATGGCACCCGAGTCCCCGCCTGCATTGCTCAGGGCGGCCGTCTGCATGTCCGTCATGGCGGCTGTCAGGTCACTCCAGCTTTGCACGTCCAGGCCGCTTAACACCATTTCCATACGGTGAGGGCCGAAGCTCTCGTCGTCCGCCGTTACCTTTTCCAAAGTAACGACAGCCTCGGAATCAATGCTCTTCCCGTCATCGTCGGTAGTCGTCTCACCACTCATCGAAAAGTCGTCAAAGCGAAGGGTCGGCTCGCCCCGGGCCGCCACTTCAAGCCGCGCCAGCGACATGTCCCCGTCACCCAGCCAGACGTCGCCTGCCAGGTGTTCCATGGTCTGTTCAAGGCGAAAATCCTCGATACTGATGCGCAGGTCTGGCCCACGAACCACGGCGCCCGGCCAGAGCATGAGGATATCGGCCTGTGACCCATTGCCACTGATTTCAGCCCGGCTAAAGCTTTCCGACATATCAAAGGACTCGCCGGTTTCCTCGTCGATCACACTCACAGCCGGCACGGAAAGCTCGGCGATCGCCGTTCCCCACAGGCGGGTCTCCAGGGTCAGCCGGGGCTTTTCGTCGGGGAAGATCTTCTCAACTTCAGCGCCAAGCTCAGGAGGCGGGGTAAAATCAATCAGGCTGCCGGTAACCCCATGGCTTACCCGGGCCTGATAGTCGAATGAGTGCTCGTCACCGGTGTCCGGATCCTGGATCGTGATGGTGCCGGCGAACTCGGCTCCCATGTAGCCCCGGTCATAATCGCGGGTTTGCAGCTTGAACAGGGGCTGCGCCTGATTGACGTTCGCCGTGACACTCTGCCACTGCTGTTCGGTTACATAACCAACGGCCCAGGGCGCAGCTACACCAACAGCCAGTACTGCTGCACCGGCAACCATCCATTGTTTTTTCAACTGCCTTTACTCCATTACAGCGCCCACATCGCCTGCACTGGGGCAGGCGTATGCGGGTTATCGTTATTTCCCGGTCAGGCGTTCAAGCAGGACCAGTTGGGACGCGAGGCGATCCTCGCCCTCGGCTGCCTGATTCTGAATGTAACTGCCGTCTGGCTGCAAGACCCAGGACTGGCAATTGTCCGCCAGATAGGTGTCCAGGTCTTCGCGGACACGGGCAATCAACGCCGGATCCTCAATCGGAAAGGCCGTTTCCACGCGGCTCAGCAGGTTCCGCTCCATGCCGTCTGCGCTGGACCCATAGACTTCCGGCCGGCCGTTGTTGCCGAAATAGTAAACTCGGGTGTGCTCCAGGAAACGGCCAATGATGGAGCGTACCCGGATGTTGTCCGACAGCCCCGGCACTTCCGGCCTCAGGCAGCATATGCCGCGGATGATCAGATCGATTTTCACGCCAGCCTGGGACGCGCGATACAGCGCCTTGATCAACTCGCGCTCTGTGAGGGCGTTAAACTTGAAAATAATCCGGCCTTTGGGCCCCAGTTCCGCTTCACGGTCCACCAGGCCCAGGAGACGGGAATGGAGTGTGAAGGGTGAGTGAAACAGCTTCTTGATCTTCAAGGCCTTGCCCATCCCCGTCAGCTGCTGGAACAGCTTGTTGACGTCGTCACCGATGGATTCGTCGCTGGTCATGTAGCTGTAGTCAGTGTACAGGCGGGCGTTACCGGCATGGTAGTTCCCGGTACCCAGGTGTACGTAACGCCGCAGTTTTCCTTCCTCACGGCGCACGATCAGGATCATCTTGGCGTGGGTCTTGTAACCCACCACACCGTAAACCACGATCACACCCGCTTCCTGCAGCCGGCTGGCCAGCTCCAGGTTTTCCGCCTCGCTGAACCGGGCTCGCAATTCGATGATCGCAGTCACCTCCTTGCCACGCCGGGCGGCGTCCATCAGCGCTTCGACGATTTCCGAGTCGGCACCGGTGCGATACAGGGTCTGGCGGATAGCCAGGACCTGTGGGTCTTTTGCAGCCTGCCGCAACAGGTCGGTCACGGGACTGAAGTTTTCATAGGGATGCAGTAACAGCAGCGGGCGCTTGCGGATGGCATCGAACATGGATTCCTTGGCACGGATCTGCCTTGGAATCGACGGCGAAAAGCCGGAATAGGTGAGGTCCTGGCGATCCACCAGCCCACCGACGGCCATCAAACGTGTCAGGTTGACCGGGCCGTGAACCTGATAAAGGTCACGAGCCGTCAGTCCAAACTCGCGCAGCAGAAAATGCACCAGTTCTTCCGGGCAGTTGTCCGCCACTTCCAGCCGCACGCCGTCGCCGAAGCGCCGGCTCAGCAATTCGCCGCGCAGGGCGGAGGCCAGATCTTCAAGATCGTCCTCCAGTTCAAGGTCCGCGTTACGGGTCAGGCGGAACTGATAGCAGCCTTTCACTTCCATGCCGGGGAAGAGCTCATCGGTGTGGGCGTGGATCATGGAGGACAGGAACACCAGATTGTCGCCCCCGTTGCAGACGTCATCGGGCAGTCTCACCAGGCGCGGCAGCGAACGTGGCGCAGGCACAATGGCCATCCCGGTTTCACGACCGAATGCATCCTTGCCGCTGTCTCTTATACACATCTCCGAGCCCACGAGACGGACTCCTATCTCGT
>CAJXOQ010000084.1 GCA_913057975.1 uncultured Marinobacter sp. | reverse complement strand
ATGGTGCCCCACTCAATGTTGCGCATTGAGGTCATGGGTTTTGACGCCAGCATTTCTCGTGACCCCACGGAAGACGAACTCAAGGCCATGGAGGCATTGCTGGAGCAGGCCATGGATGACGGCTATGCCGGATTCTCCACCGATGCCCTGCCGTTTCATTACCTGGCCAACCAGCCCAATACCCGCAAGACCATACCCACGCAGTTCGCCAAATACCCGGAGATCAAACGACTGACGGACGTGGTAAGGCGCAAGGGCGGTGTCTGGCAGGCCACGCCACCGAAAGACAGTACTATAGGCACCATCAAGACCTTTCTGCTCAGTTGTGGCCTACTCCACGGCAAACCACTCAGAACAACGGTGGTGGCGGCCTTGGACGTACAAAGCAACCGCAAGATCGTGCGGCTGGCGAGATTGCTGGCCCGGGTTCTCAATTCCCGATTTTTGCGGGGTGACTTCCACCTGCAGGCCCTGGCCGCCCCCTTCAAGGTATGGTCCGACGGCGCCGTAACGCCGCTCTCCGAGGAGATTGAGGAACTGCGCATTCTCAATGAGACCGAACTGGAGGACCGTGAAGGCCGGCTGAAAATCCTCAACGATCCAGCCTACATCGAGTCGTTCAAAGCCATGTGGATGAGCGGCAAAACCGGTTTTGGTCTAAAGCGGCTCAAACGTCTGGTACGCCTGGAGGATTATGCCTTTAACCGCACCCTGGCGGACATGACCATCGACGTATGCCCCCTGAAGGAATGGCAAGGCCATACCTTTGCCGATGTCTTCGCGCGGGTGAACGCCGCGAACGCAGGAAAACCACTCGAAGGCAGCGATGCGGAACGGGCCCTGCTGAACGAACACTTCTCTGGGGTGAAAGACGAAGGCGATTTCGTGCTGGCGATGCTGCGGGCGTTCGACCGTGACCTGAGCTGGTATACCGTGTCCGCGAATCGGAACGAACGCGTTGTCCGCAACCTACTAATGGACCGACAACTTCTGCCGGGCTTCAATGACAGTGGTGCCCATCTCACCAACATGGCCTTTTACGACGGCAACCTCAGAGCCCTGAAACTGGCCTCTGACGGCGGCGACATAGATGTAGCGTATATGGTACGCCGTCTCACCCGAGACCCCGCTCGTGTATTTGGCGTCAAAGGGGGTGGCATTGAAGTGGGCGATCAGGCCGACCTCATCCTGATAGACCCGTCAGCCCTCCGTCGCATGGACCACAACAATACGGTGCAACGTCAGTACCGGGAGGCATTTCAGCACGAGCAACTCGTTAACCGCACCGATGGTGTGGTGCCCCTGGTCATGATTGCAGGCCATCCAGCCTGGCACGGAACGTCGTTCGACAATGCACTGGGCCAGCAAAAAATGGGAACCGTACTGGACACCACCTTCTGACACTTGTTCAAGGGCTATTTCAGAACGGGTCCCGTTTCGGGGCAAACGCGCTCTATTCGCACTAATTTGAATCACGTTGGGTTCAATCCAGGGCTCTTGCCCCGTTGCCCGGCTACCGGTTCATCAAAGCCACCACCCCTACCTTAATAATTTTAAACGGCTTTTGTTCCCACGGAAGATTCAGGCATGGGTCTTGCGTAGGACTGGACGACATTAACCAGCAAACACCGGGCCCTCAAAGTTCCCAGAAGATCGAACACTATCTGGACAACGGCGTCCTCACCAACCTGACACTCGGGTTGCGTGTGGACGCCGTTTTTTTATGCCCGGGAATAATCACCGTTGAATGAGGTAATCAAGAATGTCCTATCTAGTTCCGTCAGAGTTCGTCACCAAGATGGTAGACGCGGGTGAATCCAAGGTTCACATGTCGACCCGAGATACGCTGATACGCGCGTTCATGGCTGGTGCTATTCTTGCTCTGGCCGCCGTTTTTGCGATAACCGTTGCGGTGCAGAGCGGCAGCTTCCTGCTCGGAGCCGTGCTCTTCCCCGTCGGTTTTTGCATGCTGTACCTGATGGGATTCGACCTTCTTACCGGGGTCTTCATGTTAACTCCGCTGGCCCTTCTGGATAGGCGTCCCGGCGTGTCCCCCAACGCCATTCTCAGAAACTGGGGACTGGTCTTTGTCGGCAACTTCGCCGGTGCGCTGACGGTCGCTTTCATGATGGCGTTTATCTTCACCTACGGTTTTAACACGGAGCCTGGAGCCGTCGCCGAAAAAATTGCCGGCGTTGGTGAAGCCCGTACTCTCGGTTATGCGGAATACGGCGCAGCCGGCTGGTTTACCATCTTTATCCGCGGCATGCTGTGTAACTGGATGGTCTCCATGGGTGTGGTCGGCGCCATGATCTCGACCAATGTCGGCGGCAAGGTGCTGGCTATGTGGATGCCAATCATGCTGTTCTTCTTTATGGGTTTCGAACATTCCGTTGTGAACATGTTCCTGTTCCCGTTTGGCATCATTGTCGGCGGCGGTTTCTCAGTGATGGACTACCTGATCTGGAACGAAATCCCCACAGTGCTGGGCAACCTCGTTGGCGGCCTCGCCTTTACCGGCCTGACCCTGTACACCACGCACATCCGCACCGGTGCCAAACGCAAGGCCACTAAAACCGCCAGCGCTGATCGCGTACCTGCCTGATTGTCCCGTGAGCAATCACCTGAAGGTCTCTGTGGGACAGCACTCCGACAGAGGCCGTAAACCATCCAACCAGGATTTCCACGGCTGCACCATGCCCGCCGAGCCACGCCTCGGGATGAAAGGCATGGCCTTCGCCATGGCCGACGGAATCAGCAGCAGCGACGTCAGCCACATCGCCAGCGAAACTGCCGTCAAAAGCTTCCTTGACGACTATTTCTGCACGTCAGAGGCCTGGTCGGTGCGTAAATCTGCCGAGCGAGTTCTGACTGCCACCAATTCGTGGCTGCATGCGCAGACCCGCAATGGCCCGTACCGATACGAAAAAGACAAAGGTTATGTCTGTACTCTGAGCACTCTGGTCATAAAGGCTTCCACCGCGTATCTGTTTCATGTCGGTGATACCCGGATTTACCGACTGCGGGCACATGCCCTGGAACAGCTCACCAACGATCACCGGCTGTGGGTTTCCCAAGAGGAGAACTACCTGAGCCGGGCACTGGGGGTGGACTCACTGCTGGAAATTGATCACCAGTCATTGCCGCTGCAGGAAGGGGACATTTTTATCCTCGCCACCGATGGTGTATACGAACATGCCAGTGCGCAACAGTTTATAAACATCATCAGCCAATACTCATCAGACCTGGACGCCGCTGCGAAAGCGGTGGTCGAAGGCGCCTATGACAGCGGTAGTGACGACAACCTCAGCGTGCAGATTATTCGCGTGGACCAGTTGCCGGATCGGAAAACCGCAGAACTATCCCGGCAGGTGGAAGCACTGCCTTTTCCACCAATACTGGAAGCACGGCAGGCCTTTGACGGCTACACCATACTCCGGGAATTACACGCCACTAGCCGCAGCCATGTGTATCTGGCGCTGGACACCGAAGCGGACACACAGGTCATCCTGAAGATCCCCTCCATCGACCTGAGAGGCGACCCCGGATACCTTGAGCGCTTCCTGATGGAAGAGTGGATCGCACGGCGCGTGAACAGTGCCCACGTTCTCAAGGCCGGCTTGCAGGATCGGCAGCGCCATTACCTCTACACCGTGACTGAATACATCGAGGGGCAGACCCTCAAACAATGGCTAATCGACAACCCCAAGCCAGACCTGGAAACCGTGCGAGGTATCGTGGCGCAGGTAGCCCGCGGGCTCTATGCGTTGCACCGCATGGAAATACTGCACCAGGATATCCGGCCCGATAACATCATGATCGACACCAACGGCACGGTACAAATCATCGATTTCGGATCCGCCCGGGTGGCCGGCATCGTAGAAGCCACCATTCTGGAACCCAACGAGATACCCGGCACCGCACTCTACATGGCGCCGGAATATTTCATGGGCGAAACCGGCACCACCTGCGCTGATCTCTACTCACTAGGTGTCCTCACCTATCACATGTTGTCCGGCAGATTTCCCTATGGCACCCAGGTGGCCAAATCCCGTACTGCCTCTGCCATGCGCAGACTTAACTACGCCTCCGTCCTGGATGATGATCGGGAAATTCCAGCCTGGATTGATGCGACCATCAAAAAGGCGGTACACCCGAACCCTGACAAGCGGTACCAGGAACTCTCCGAGTTCACATTCGACCTGAGGCACCCCAACCAGGATTACCTCAACAAAAGCCGACCACCACTACTGGAACGCAATCCCGTTGCCTTCTGGCAAGGCATCTCGGCCCTGCTTGCCGGTATTGTGATCTACCTGCTCAGCCAATGAGACACAACCGGTTGCCAACGCAGCAAGAACTCTAATACTGTTCAGGCATGGACAAGAACACACCGGTTCCCCGCATTGCCTTTCTTTATCCTGGACACGCTGCTGAGGATGACTACCCACGTCTGGCCGGAATGATCTCAACACCGGCTGAGGTCAGAGTCGTACACACGGCGTTCGATGAAGATGCACATACTGTTGAAGCGCTCACCGAAATGGGAAGCCCAGAGCGACTTACGGAAGGAGCCGGACACCTTGAAAAGGCGGATATGGAAGCCGTTCTATGGACGTCCACCAGTGCCAGTTTCGTTCGTGGCATCGACGGTATAGGGGAACAGATCGAAACGCTCGAAAGCCTGCTTCACATCCCGGCCTCCACCACGGCCATGGCGTTCGCCAGGGCCGTTACCGCCATCAACGCCAGGCGGGTCGCCATCGCGGCTACCTACCCGCGGGACATAGCCCTGCTGTTCAAAACGTTTCTGGAGCACTTTGATATCGAGGTAGTGCACATAACCTGTCGTGACATTATTACGGCGGCGGAGGTCGGCACGCTGAAGAAAGAGGCCGTACTACGGTTCGCAACGGACAATGACCACCCGGACGCAGATGCGGTATTGATTCCCGATACCGCATTGCATTCCGCCGCCTGGCTGGAAGACCTGGAGACAGCGGCGGGCAAACCGGTACTGACCGCCAACCAGGTCAGCTTCTGGGAGGGGCTGAGGCTGTGCGGCAAACTGACCCCGCAATCCGGCCTGGGTACCCTGTTCCGGGTAGACCCCTGGAACTAGGTCGCCTGTTTTCGCTGCTGCGTTACCACCAGGGCAACCCCGGTGATGGAGATAACACCCCCAATCATCGCAAGCACGCCCAGCCTTTCATCAAACAGCCAGTATGCTTCCAGCGCTGTGACAGGTGGCACCAGATAGAAAAGACTGGCCACCTGTGAGGCAGCACCGCGCCTGATAAGCCACATCAACAGCAGAATCGCCCCGATGGAAACACCGAACACCAGCCAGACCATCGACCAGATCAACGGCTGAGCCCACACCACCTCACGGGTTTCAAACGCAAAGGCACCAACGGCGAAAAACGTTGCCGCAGCACTGTACTGAATGAACGTACCTGCGACGAGATCCGACTGAGTGCCGTTACGTTTCTGGTACACGGTGCCCAAGGATATCCCGCCCAGGGATAGCGCAGCCCAGAGCAAGGTCCAAAGCGGGAAATCGGAGGCGGAAGCACCACCGCCGAACTTTTCCAGCAGCACCAGTGTTACACCGACCAGGCCCAGTGCCAGGCCCAGCCATTGCCGACTCGAGACACTTTCCTTCAGCACCAGAATGGCCACGGCCGACGTTACCAGCGGCTGCAGGCCGACAATAAGCGACACGATTCCCGATGGCATGCCCCCCTGGATCGCGTAATAAACCCCGCCCAGATAACAGCCATGCACCAGCAGGCCGGTGACTGCCAGATGACCGGCACCACGCCAACCAGGCCAGCGGGTTTTCATTATCCAGGCGAGTACGCTGAGTAGTACCAGCGTAAACAGCATGCGTATCAGCAGGAGCGTAAACGGCTCAGCAAAGGGTAAACCATACTTGGCGCCAATGAAGCCCGTGCTCCACAGCCAAACAAAGAGCGCCGGCACAAAAAACGAATAGAAAATCGGGGGCATACGGTTAACCGAGAGGCAGACGAATGTGAGTCTGCCCACTGTAACCCGTGACTGGCAAACAAAACAGATACAGTAAACGGAATTAACAACCAGTACAGATGCTCAGGGCAGGTCTGTGTGGCCGGAGTAATTCCGAAACGCCGTCTAAATGCTGTCCTTCTTCTTGTTCGAGTCGTCCATCAGTTTGCGCTCGGTTTCATTCCACTGTTCTGACAAAGCGTCGTAGGCGTTGGAGAAGCCCTGCTTGGCACGTTCCCAGGCGGAAGATGAACTGGCCTGCAGCTCGTCATACCATTGCTGGACGCGTTGCCGCTGCTCCTGCAGTGAATCAAGGCTTTTCCTCGACCGCTCGCGGGCCTTGTCACTCATGTCGTCCCAGTTCCGATCCAGTTCCTGCTGTAGCGTGTCAATGCGCTTGTCGAGAGCCGCGAGCGTATTCTCAATGGCTGTTTCCGCCTCTGCTTTCTGGTCGGCACCGAACTCCTGCAACGCCTGGCCAAGCTCGCGGGTTTCTTTTTTCAACGACTCCACCGACGAATCCCCGGACGATTCCGCGTGCAGGGAACCGGACATGACAAGTACAAGAACGAAGGCCAGCGAATAACCAAGTTGTTTGAAGAGCATCGAAATTCTCCCGATATTATTTGGTAGACAGTAACAACCTTCGGCGCCAAACCGCACCTTAGCAAAGCTTAATCAACCGACAATAAAAGTTATTAGGCCAATAAAACAATCGTTTGCAGCACAAATCATTCTCTTGCGAAGCACTTGTGGACTTCCACTATTTGTAGCCTTCAGGTCCATGTGCCACTTTGAAGGTGACGTTACACAACAGGAGAAATACTATGCTCTACTGGACTATTGTATGCCTGATCGTCGCGGTCATCGCCGGTGTACTTGGTTTTGGTGGTATCGCGGGGACGGCCGCAGGGTTTGCGAAAATTCTGTTCTTTATCTTTCTGGTTCTGCTGGTTATTTCACTGGTGGCCAATGCGCTTCGGGGCAAGGGGCCAAAACTCTAGCGGCCTCCACTCAAGGTCCGGCGACACAGTTTTCTATCGTGTCGCCGGCGACTGCAGCATGACCGCCGATATGTCGTCGCAAACGCCTTCCTGGCTCTTGCCAACACAATTTACCGCCACGTCCGCAACCCGCGAGTAAAGCTCAAAACGTTCCCAGAACAGCTGTTCCAGCGACTGATCCGGTCGTCGAGAGATGCCCCGGGCGCTATAATCCCCTATCCGCGCAACGACCACCTCCAGCGGAATATCAAGAAACACCACGAGACCATCAGCTTTCAGGTGAGTCATCGCAGGTTCGCTGTAGACAGCGCTGCCGCCCGTGGATATCACCTGACGCCGCACATCCAGCCTCAGCAATACCTGCTCCTCGATTCGCCTTAGCGCCTGATAGCCATCGCCGTCGACTATGTCCTGTAAGGTACGGCCTGCTTCCTCCTGAATCAGCAGGTCCGTATCAATAAACCCCAAACCAAGCTGTTTTGCCAGCAGCACCCCAACCGTGCTTTTACCGCTGCCGGGCATTCCGATGAGTACAACGTTGCTGCGGGACGTATTCAAGGGCACAGGGTCTCCGGGATTTTCGCCAACGATGAGAATTGAGCGGCTATATTGAGAAAAGTAACACTTTTCCGACAAACATTGCGGTTTCTTCAGCCAATTAACGCCGTATAATCCGCGGTATGGTTGTTATTCACGAATGCGGGCGGCGTTCTTGATCATGCACTCCAAGAGTAAACGATGATAAGCAGAAAAACCCTTTTCACTCCCTCGCTGGCATTTCTTCTACTGGCCTTCGCTGCGCCCGTATTGGCGGACAGTATCAAACGCATTGTGCACGCCGACGGTACCGTGGAGTACACCAACGTTAAGGGCAGTGGCGAGAAGCGTGCGTCGACAAAAGACGAAGTGGTTTACCGTTATACCGACGACAATGGCGTGGTTGCCTATAGCGGTATCCAGCCCGCCAGCTTGAATTTCGATGTCATCCGGTTCCACTGCTACGCCTGTGACCCGGATTCCAACGTGAATTGGCGCACCACACCGCTGTTCCTGTCGCCCTACCGGGATGAGATCAAGACGGCCGCCAGGGAGTTCAACGTTGACCCCGCTCTTGTTCGGGCCGTCATCCATGCAGAATCGGCGTTTAATGACAAAGCCCTGTCGCCCAAGGGAGCCCAGGGGCTGATGCAGTTAATGCCTGCCACCGCAGAGGAGCTGGGTGTTCGTAATGCCATGGTTGCCCCGGAGAACATTCGCGGTGGAGTCAATTACCTGGCCCGTATGCTCAAGCGCTTCGACGGTGACATCAAGCTGGCAACGGCCGCTTACAATGCCGGCCCTGGAGCTGTCGGGCGCCATGGTGGCATACCACCCTACGCAGAAACCCGCGCCTACGTGGAACGGGTTGGAATCCTTCACCAGCGCTACGCCAGTAACTGACCGGCCTAACCGAACGCCAGCCAGGCGCCCACCAGAACCATCAGACTGCCAGCCACGCGGTTAACCGTGCGAACACCACCGCCCTGCTTTAGCGCCTTGCGCAGAGTCTTTCCACCATGGGCATAGAGCTGAAGGCAGAGGAACTCCAATCCCAATATAATCAGGATGAGAGCCGTAAGTTGTGGTGCCATTGGCAGCTTACTGTCGATAAACGGTGGCAATAGCGCGATGAAAAACGCCCAGCCCTTGGGGTTGGCAATAGCGGTCACAAACCCCTGGAGCGCCAGTTGTAATCGTGAGCTCTCCACCGGTTGCGAATCCTCTTCCGGCATGGCCATTTTACCCCGCGACCGCCACATCTGGATGCCCAGCCAGGCAAGGTAGGCGCCGCCTGCATACTTAAATACAGCGAATGCCGTTGGGTATTTCAACATGAAGGTGGCCACACCCACCGCCGCTGCAGTCGCCACTACGGCCACACCAACCAATTCTCCGGCCATCATCCACAACGCCCGCTTCACGCCAATAGTGATGCCGAGGGACAGCGCCAGGGTCATACACATACCCGGCGTAATGGACACCACAAAGAAGGTTGGGATAAACGCAGACAACAAGGCCAGGTTCAGTGACATCACGGGCAGACTCTTACATTGAAAGAATATTGGACGTTGAGAGAAACGAAACTCTTAATTATACAGTCCACGCAGATAATGCAACCCCGACAGCTGAGCCATCTGCCCACGAATCCAGGCCACCCTCTCCCATACATAGGACGAGGGACTGGCGGCACTGAGCACTTTCGGGTTGGGAAGAACCGCGGCAAGCCGTGCTGCCTGGGTTTGCGACAGCCGGCTGGCGGGGATGCCGAAAAAGGCCCAACTGGCAGCCTCAACACCGTAGATCCCATGGCCGAATTCGGCGATATTCAGGTACACCTCCATGATCCGACGCTTCGGCCAGATGGCGTCGATACCGAGCGCCAGCCCGGCCTCCAACGCCTTGCGTACGAAACTGCGTCCGTTCCACAGGAACAGGTTTTTTGCCGTTTGCTGGGTGATGGTGCTGGCGCCCCGCAACCCCTGGCCCGCACGATATTCCGCAAGTGCCTTGCGAATGGCACTGAAATCCACCCCTTGATGGTACGGAAAGCGTTGATCCTCACTGGCCACCACTGCCAACGGTACCCAGGGTGATATCTCGTCCAGGCTAACCCACTCTTGTCTGAGCTCGTGGCTGGAACCGGAAAACAGATGTCCCAGCATGAAGGTGGACGTCGGCGGATTCACGAACCGTAGCAAGACAATCAATGCGATTATCAGCAGCAAAAAGCCCACCAGTAACCAGGCAAGCGCACGCAGGGATTTTTGGATCACGGATCGTTGAGCCACGGTGTTATCATCACGCAGGTTTGGGAATCACGGAGAAAGTCGGAAAGACTATAACATTGCCACTATGAAGCTTTCCCGAATTCTCAGTAATCAAAACGGTGTCAGCCGCAAGCAGGCCAACGCTCTGGTCGCCGCCGGAACGGTTACAGTGGACGGTTGTATCTGCAGGGAGACAGCCCGGGAAGTCGACCGTTTCAGCACTGTAGCCTGCAACGGCAGTGTTATCCAGCACGGGGACCTGGCCCACTACCTGATGCTGAACAAACCGGCCGGATACCTCAGTGCCACGGCGGACAAGGTTCACAAAACCGTAATGGAGCTGATCGCCCCGGAACTGCGAAAAGACCTTCACATTGCCGGCAGGCTTGACCGCGCCAGCACCGGTTTGTTGATACTGACCAATGACGGAACCTGGTCACGAAGGCTTACGGAGCCCAGGGTAAAGCTCCCCAAAGTCTATCGGGTCACCACGGTCGAACCGGTTTCAACCGATGCCATAGAGCACTTCGCACAGGGAATCTGGTTCGAATACGAACAGCTGACCACCTCGCCTGCGCGATTGGAGCCACTGTCTGCCAACGAATCCAGGGTAACGATCTACGAAGGCCGCTATCATCAGATCAAGCGTATGTTCCACGCAACGGGCAACCGTGTGAGTAGCCTGCACCGGGAACAGATGGGTGCGATCACACTGGACCCAATGCTGAAGCCTGGGGAATTCCGACCACTCACCACCCGCGAAATTATTCTGGAATAACAACGAAACAGGGGGCGGTTTCCCGCCCCCTGTGATCGCCGGTCTTCGATGGCGATCAGTTACATTGGCCGGCTTCGAAGACGCCGCTGTCGGTCTCCTTCACCCAGCTGTAGGTGCCGGATACCGCGCCCAGGTAATCGTTACCACCGGTGGTGTAGTACCCCCCTGAATAGTACGCCCGGCCAGCGGTATCATGGTTGAGATGGGTGTCGTTCCAGTCCTGGCAGGTGACATCGCCGCCGGAGCCATCATCACCGCCTCCGCCGGTTCCGCTGCAGGCGCTGGGTTCGGACGTATACCAGAGCCCCGGATCGCCCTCATAGAGGGTGACATTGCTCCAGGTGTCGAAGGAGCCCCCGATGTCGATGTCGTCGCCACTGGCATAGGCCCTCAGGTTGGAGTTACCTCCAGCGTAGGCCCGGTTTGCCGAGATGTGGGCACTGGGCGACGCTGTCGCCTGCTCGCAGGTCTCGGTTGGTGCGTTGGGATCATACACCTCGACCTGACGGCTTTTTGTCGTGGTGTTGCTGTCGCTGTCGGTCGCACTGTAGTCGCAGGTGTAGGTTCCGACCGTTGACGTATCCACCGCACTGCAGTCAGCCGTTACCGTCAGTGAACCGTCCTGGGCATCCTGCCCGGTGGCACCCGGATCGGTAAACGTGGTGTTGATCGCCACGGTCATCGGGTTATCGCCGATCAACGTGATGACCGGAAAACCCTCGGGTTCGGTTCCATCACGGCTGTGGCGGTTGAAGAAGTCCCAGATGATATCCGGATAACTGGGCCCCACCCTCACGGACCATTTGCCATTATTACCATTCTCGCCACCTACCCAATAATGGCCATGGTTGGTGTCCTGGGTATTGGGGGTCGACAAGGGTCCATCCAGGTAGACGGTTTCAACCACCGAACGTGTTCCGCTGGTGCCATCCTGGGTATAACGGATGTGCTCGCAGCTGTGGTTGTTCTGGTAGTATGGCGAACAGGCGACAGAGGAAGCATAGGCTTGGCCCGTAGTCTTGAACCCGGACTCGCCGAACACCTGTAGGTGCGCATCCCGGGTGTTATCAGCCGCCTCTTTCACCACAGTGCAGTCATTCTCGTTCTGCAACACCATGAGCGGGATTGGATACTGGTCGTCCACCTCCGACTGCATGTCGGATGACACCCGCGATACGCTGTGAAACGTCGCACTGCCGGGACACTGTCCGGACAACGAGACAGACGCAGAATCCTCACCGTACGGCAGGCGCGGCCGCCGCCCAGTATTCGTTATGGGCCACCGAGGCTGCGGTTGCCATGGCACCGCCGGAAGACAGGCCGGTGATATAACGGCGATTGGCGTCAATGGTGTAATTGGACTCAACGGCCAGTGCAATCTGGTGCAGGTCCTCCACTTCGCCGGCGCCTTCGTGGCGATGGTGGTCAAACCAGAAACCCCAGCAGTTTTCATTGCGCAGCCCGTCGTAGCTGGTAATGAAGGGGGCGACCAGAATAAACCCGTACTCATCGGCGGCGGCTTTCAGCCCCCAGTCATTGAGTACGTCGTTGTTGGTCTGTTTGCAACCATGCAATGCCATCACCATGGGTGCAGGCGATTGCACGTTCGAGGGCACGTACACCTTGTAGTTACGGGCTCTGGACTGATTATAGGATTGCTGTGGCAGGGTATAGGAATCTGTCTGGCCTGCGAACGCAGGAAGAGCAGGAATCATCAGGGCGGCGGAGGCCAACAATGCCGATAACGTGCCACCACGCACCTGACGTGCGATGAGTTGGAACATCTTGAGCTCCTTTTATTGGATTTATTGTTCGGCAGTGTTGGGACTGAAAGATACGTGCCAGGATTGCAGGTTGCTGATTTCCCTCATCCCAGGGAGGGGGCCGAGTAAAGGTATGCCCGGAACGCCGGACAGGGTGTCCGAGCGCCCGGACGGCCAAGAGCCTGCACGGGCAGTCATTCGCTCAACTTTCAGGTACCCTGCCGTTATTCGCCCTTACACACAGGAGCCACCATGACCCAAATAGCCATCGACATTGTTTCCGATATTGCCTGCCCCTGGTGCGCCATTGGCTATGCCCGCCTGGAAAAGGCGATGGACGCCCTGAAAGACGACATGGACTTCACCGTTGCATGGCATGCCTTTGAGTTGAACCCGGATCCATCCGGGGACGGTGAACCTATCCTGCCCGCCCTGAGCCGCAAATACGGCCGTAGTGAGGACGAGATGAGAGCCAATCAGGCGCAGATGATGGACATTGCCAAGGGGCTGGGACTGAATTTCGAGAAACTCCAGGAACGCTACACTCGAAACACCTTTGATGCCCATAGGCTGGTGAAGTGGGCCGGTGAACAGGGCAAGCAGACCGATATGAAACTGGCGTTTTTCGAGGCCTATTTCGGACGCGGTGAGAATATTTCCAATCCGGATACGCTGATCCACTGTGTGGAAACGATTGGCCTGGACGGCTCGCAAGCGCGCGAGGTACTGGCGTCTGACCAGTATGCAGAGGCTGTGCGAGAGGAAGAAACGCAGTATCAGCAGGCGGGGGTGTCAGCGGTTCCTGCGTACATCATTAACCAGAAATACCTGATATCCGGTGCGCAGGAGCCAGACACCCTGATCAACGCGTTCCGGGAGATCGCTGATTCTGCCTGACCAAAACCCTTGCAATGTCCTTCCCTGGGCGTTGCAAGGTGGCAGGTCGTTACTCGGATGCCGCAATCAGGCTGGCGTTGCCACCCGCCGCCGTGGTGTCCACACACAGGTGGCGCTCAATCACAAATCGCTGGTCAAGCTTGTGCTCGGTGATCAGCGGTAGCAGCGCACCTTCCCGCTTCGCCAGAGCCTGGCGGTACTCTTTCAGCAAGGATGGCTCCGCGCAGCTTACGGCCGCCTGGAAACCGCGCGCCTGGGCCAGCGCCTCTGGCTCCAACAGACCCTCAATACCCACAATCGGCAAACCAGCCTTGGCAGCACGATCAACCGTATCCTGGGTACCCGGCGCAATCACAACCACCTTGTTGCCCTGGGACAATGCCGTTGCGGCCTGCTCCAATGCGGTCTCCTTGTCCGGACCGAGACAGACCACCACACCCCGGGCATGATTGCTCAGGCGGTTCAACTCACCCGTCGGCCCCGGCAATTCCTCGGCATGGGCGTCCAGCGGTGCTGGCACATCACCGAAAATAGGCTTCATGGCTTCAACTCTTGGCTCCGGCGCGGGCGCTTTCACACCCGCCACCTTGCCAATCAGTCCTTCAAGCTTCTTGATATCCACCGTTTTGGCACTGACATCCGCAGGGCGTTCAACCGTTTCGCCTTTCAGGAAACGACGCACGTACTGCGGGCCGCCGGCCTTGGGGCCGGTGCCGGAAAGCCCTTCACCACCGAACGGCTGGGAGCCGACAATGGCACCGATCTGATTGCGGTTAACATAGGTGTTCCCCACTTTGATACGGCTGGCGATGCGTTCAACACGGCGGTCAACACGGCTGTGAACACCGAAGGTCAGTCCATAGCCCTTGGCGTTGATGCTATCGACAACTTTGTCCAGATCCTTGGCCGCAAATGTGGCCACATGCAGCACCGGGCCGAAGATTTCTTCTTCCAGCTCTTCGATGCCACTGACACTGATCACCGCAGGTGACACGAAGTTGCCTTTCTCCGGCACCGCCATTTTCTTCGTCAGACGACCCTTGGCTTCATACTTGTCACAATGGTCGACAATCTTCTTCCTGGCCGTCTCATCGATGACCGGGCCAACATCGGTGGACAGCAACCAGGGATCACCAATGCCCAATTCATCCATCGCGCCATACAGCATTTCCAGCAGATGATCGGCAATGTCTTTTTGCACATATAGCATACGCAGTGCCGAACAACGTTGGCCCGCGCTCTGGAAAGACGACGCCAGAACATCACGCACCACCTGCTCAGGCAGTGCCGTGGAGTCCACGATCATGGCATTCAGGCCACCGGTTTCCGCCACCAGGGTGGCATCGGGGGCCATGTTCTCGCTCATTTTCTTGTCAATGCGCTGAGCCGTTGCGGTCGAGCCGGTAAAGCAAACGCCGGCGACCCGTGAATCGGATGTCAACGCCCCGCCTACCGTCGCACCGGTGCCCGGCAGCAACTGGATCACATCTTCCGGAATACCGGCCTGGTGCATCAGCTCCACGGCCCGTACCGCCAATAGCGAGGTCTGCTCGGCCGGCTTGGCCAACACAGCATTGCCTGCTACCAGGTTGGCAAGAATCTGGCCGGTAAAGATCGCCAGCGGGAAGTTCCAGGGCGAAATACACACCACGACTCCGCGCGACTCACCGCTGTCCTTGTAGCGAATACCTTCGTTGGCATAGAACTGGGCGAAGTCCACCGCCTCCCGAATCTCAGCGACGCCATCCAGCAATGACTTACCGGCTTCCCGGGTCGCCAGCGCAAACAACTCGTAGGCATTTTCCTCGTACAGGTCAGCGACCTTGCGAAGACACTCGGCCCGCTCTTCAGCAGTCCGGGCCGACCAGGCTTTGAAGCCTTCCTGAGCTGCGGTGATCGCTGTGTTCACGTCCTCCTCGGACGCCTGCGTCACATGGCCAACGGTATCTTCCGCGTCGGCGGGGTTACGGACCATTTGCACTTCCGCACCGGATACTTCGCCAGCGATGATCGGACCGCCTTTCCAGCGATGGTCACGATAGGCATCCCGGCCTTCGTTGATTTCCGCAACCGTCACCGGATCAGTGATGTCCCAACCCTTGGAGTTTCTGCGCTGTTCGCCGAAGAGCTTGAATGGGTGGACAATCGCCTTGCTTGAGATATTACTGCCCATCTCTTTCACGGAGTCTATCGGGTCTTTGGCGATTTCTTCCGGCGTAATGTTCTTGTCCACGATCTGGTTCACGAAGGAACTGTTGGCGCCATTTTCCAGCAGGCGACGTACCAGGTACGCCAACAGGTCTTTGTGGGGGCCAACCGGGGCATAAATCCGGCAAGGCACACCACTGGTTTTCAGCACTTCGTTGTGGAGTGATTCACCCATACCGTGCAGGCGCTGAAACTCATAGTTATCCACGCCTTTGGATTTGGCCAGTTCGAGCACCGCCGATACCGAGTGGGCATTGTGGGTGGCGAACTGCGGATAGATCCGGTCGGTCATGTTCAGCAGCTTGGTTGCGCAGGAGAGGAACGAGACGTCACTGCAGGCCTTGCGGGTGAACACCGGGAAACCGCTCAGTCCCATTACCTGGGCGCGCTTGATCTCGGCGTCCCAGTAAGCGCCTTTAACCAGGCGCACCATAAAGCGACGGTCGTACTTCTCTGCCAGCCCGTAGAGCCAATCCAGCGCGAACGCCGAACGTTTGCCGTAGGCCTGAACCACAACACCAAAACCGTCCCAACCGGCCAGTTCCGGGTCCGCGACCAGGGCTTCAATGACGTCAAGGGACAGATCAAGCCGATCCTGTTCCTCGGCATCAATATTGAACCCCATATTGGCCGCTGCGGCCTTCTTTACCAGCTCTTTGGCGCGGGGTAGCAGTTCGTTCATCACCCGCTCTTTATTGCCATATTCGTATCGGGCCAGTAGTGCGGACAGTTTGACGGAAATACCAGGATTTTTGCGCACATCGCCTTTGCAGGCCTTGGCAATGCTATCAATGGCATTGGAGTAGGAATCGAAATAGCGCTTGGCGTCCTCATCGGTGCGGGCAGCCTCACCGAGCATGTCATAGGAGTAGGTATACCCCTTTTCCATATAGTCTTTTGCTTCGTCCTGGGCCTCGTCGATATCACGGCCCAACACGAACTGACGGCCCATTTCCTTCATGGCCTGACCGGCAACCGTGCGAATGACCGGCTCGCCGAAACGCTTCAGCAGCTTGCGCAACGTGTCACCCACGCTGTGTCGCTCAGAATCTTTCAACAGGTTGCTGGTCATCAACAGCGCCACGGTTGCCGTGTTGATCAGTGCTGAGGACGCCTTGCCTACGTGAGTGCCCCAGGCGCCCGAAGTGACTTTGTCTTCGATCAGCTCGTGGATGGTCATATTATCCGGCACGCGCAGCAACGCCTCCGCCAGACACATCAGTGCAACGCCTTCCTTGGTTGTGAGGCCGTACTCCGCCAGGAATTTTTCCATAATGGTGGACTTGGCGTTCTTGCGGACACTGCGTACCAGCTCGGCGGCGCGCTCCGAGATTCCATCGCGCTCTGCCCGGGTCAACTGGGCGCCAGCAATCATCTCACTAATCACCTTGTGTTCATCCTGTCTCTTATACACATCTCCGAGCCCACGAGACGGACTCCTATCTCGT
>CAJXOQ010000083.1 GCA_913057975.1 uncultured Marinobacter sp. | reverse complement strand
ACGAGATAGGAGTCCGTCTCGTGGGCTCGGAGATGTGTATAAGAGACAGCATGACGATAAGACCGGGTCTGTCGGTCGCATACCCGACACTGAGTTCCGGAGTGGCATCGACGAACGCCTCGTCTACAATCAGCCACCCACCACGACGTTGAAGCCGCTGATGCCAGCTCAGCAACCGGTCCGGATCAACAACCTGGCCAGTGGGATTATTTGGATTGATCCACACCAGCACGTCCAGCTCGTCCAGCCAACTTTCGTCATCGTCCTCTCGCTGGTCGTTGCCAATCTCGATCACCCGATGGCCGGCAACAGCCCAGTTGTGACCATGCTCCTGGTACCCCGGAGAGGGCACACCTACCCGGCACGGCTTTCGTATACGGGGCAAGTGCATGATTGCCGCCTGGCTGCCGGCCAAGGCCATACAAGCAGCGGCGTCCGGCGCACCTACCCATTGCCTGATGAGTTGCTCCAGGCCATCGTCAGGGTCCGGCAGGCGACGCCAGACCTCTTCCGGGATCGCCGGAACAGGCCACCCATGCGGATTGATACCGGTGGACAGGTCCAGCCATTGATTCAGCGGGATGTCCCACCTCTTCGCGGCGGCCCGTAGCCGGCCGCCATGTTCCAGCGGCGACAAATTCACGCTTCAGTACCCTGGTCGCGGGCCAGCATTATTTTCCCGGCACCCAAAGCACATCGTCCTTACCCTGGTTGTTGGCGTGTCTGGCAAGAACGAACAACAAATCGGACAGCCGGTTCATGTATTCCAGCACCAATTGACTGATGTCCTGCTCTTCCTGTAGCTGAGCAATGATGCGCTCAGCACGCCGCGTTACCGTGCGGGCATGGTGGAGATGCGTAGCCGCAGCATTGCCTGCGGGCAGGATAAAGGAGCGAAGCGACGGAATATCCGCGTTGAACCGGTCGATCTCCTGCTCAAGCTCAACGGTCTTGCCCTCGGCGAGCCTCAGTGGCGGGTATTTCGGGTTCTCCACGATCGGGGTACACAGATCCGCCCCGACATCAAACAGGTCGTTCTGGATGCGTGCCAGTATCACGTCCAGTTCGTCGTCCACATGCAGCCGCGCAAGACCAATCACTGCGTTGGCCTCATCCACCGTACCGTAGGCTTCCACACGCAGGTCATGCTTGGCGACGCGGCTGCCGTCGCCAAGACCGGTATCGCCCTTGTCTCCGGTTTTTGTATAGATCTTGGTGAGCCTGACCATTCATGTCTCCCGTGAACCGGTTCTGTCAGTATTCAAAGCCGGTCAGATTACAGGTTTTTCGCGATAGGTTCCCCATATCCCTTTCAGGGTTTCAACAATATCGCCCATCGAGGCGCCCTCTTTCACCAGTTCGATGGTGATGGGCATGAGATTGGCCGATTCGTCCTCGGCCTGCTCTTTCAGTTGCTTGAGCATGCCTTGAACTTTCTCCTCGTCGCGATTGTCCTTGACCTTATTCAGACGTTCAATCTGCCGGCGTTCGGTTTCCGGATCGTGGGGATGGGTTTCGATTTCAACATCCTCTTCGTCCTGCACGAACATGTTGACGCCGATAACCGGACGCTCACCGCTGGCCTTGCGCAGCGCGAAATCGTAGGCGGAATCGGAGATGCCCCTCTGGAAGTAGCCGTCGTCGATGCACTGCAGCGTGCCACCGAGCTCTTCCACTTCGTCGAGAATCTTCCAGACTTCCTTCTCGATCTCATCGGTAAGATTCTCGACATAGTAGGAACCGCCCAATGGGTCCACCACCTGGGTGATGTTGGTCTCGTAGGCGATGATCTGCTGGGTTCGCAGGGCAATACGCATCGCCTCTTCCGTTGGAATGGCGAACGCTTCATCCATGCCGTTGGTGTGCAGGGATTGGGCGCCACCCAGTACCGCAGACAGTGCCTGAAGCGCGGTACGGATCGGGTTGATGGTGTATTGCGGCTTGGTCAGGGTGGCCGCGGCAGTCTGGGCGTGAAAACGAAGCCGGCTGGCCTCGGGTTTGGTGGCGTTGAATTTTTCGCGCATGATCTTGGCATAGACCCGCCGGGCTGCGCGGAACTTGGCAATTTCCTCGAAGAAGTCGGCCTGGCTGACGAAGAAAAAGGACAGGCGCGGCCCGAACTCATTCACATCCACACCCGCATCGATGGCGGTCCTGACATACTCCATGGTGGTTGCCATGGTGTACGCCACTTCTTGGACCGCTGTCGAACCGGCTTCAGAAATGTGATACCCGGAGATATTGATAGGGTTGTACCGCTTCATGTTTTCGGAGCCGTACTGGATGCAGTCCCGCACCAGGCGAACCGACGGCCGCACCGGAAATATCCACTCTTTCTGGGCAATGTATTCCTTGAGAATGTCGTTCTGGATGGTGCCCGACAGGTCATTGAGATCGTATCCCCGTTTCTGCGCCAGGGCGATGTACATGGCGTAGAGAATCCAGGCTGACGGATTGATGGTCATGGATACCGAGATCTTGGTCAGATCAATATCGTCGAACAACTCCTCCATGTCGGCAAGGGTGTCGATGGCAACGCCTTCGCGGCCTACCTCACCCTGGCTCATGGCATGGCTGGAGTCGTAACCCATCAGCGTCGGCATATCGAAGTCGATGGACAAACCGGTCTGGCCCTGGGCGATCAGGTACTTGAAGCGACCATTGGTTTCCCTCGCTGTACCAAAGCCGGCAATCTGGCGCATGGTCCAGTTCCTGCCCCGGTACATGGTGGGGTATGGCCCCCGCGTAAACGGGTATTGCCCAGGAAAACCAATATCCTCAAAGGGCGTATTCTTCAGGTCCAGTGGCGTGTAGGTACGTTTCGTCGGCATTCCCGAGGCGGTGGTGTATTCCGTCTTGCTCTCCGGCGCCCGCTTGATAAAGGACGACACCTCGTTCTGTTCCCACTGGTCGAACTCTTTTTCCATGTGCTTGAGTGCAGCGGGGTCATACTGGTCAGTGCGCTTCATGAATGGTCTCCTTCATGGCTTTTAACAAGGTTACTGCGGCTCCATGGGGGTCCAGTTCGCGCTGGGTAACCTTCTTGAGCAGCTCTTCGGTCTGCGACCTGCTGTCACGTGCAAAATTATCCCGGACAATCTCTTCAGCAACCTTTACCACCCGGGTCAATGCAATCTGACGCCGCCTCTGGGTGATTTCGCCGCTTTTTTCCAGGTGCTCAGCGTGACGATCAATGGCGGCCATCAGGTCGTCAAAACCGGTATGCTTTTCGGAACTGGTAGGCACCACGGGCACCCGCCAGATTCCCTCGCCCGGCTCCAGGCTCATCATCAGCATGGCCTTGAGTTCCTGAATGGTTTTGTTGGAGTCCGGCCGGTCCGCCTTGCTCACCACATGGACATCGGCGATCTCCAGAACGCCGGCCTTGATGGCCTGGATGTCATCGCCCAGCCCGGGCGCGTTGACGACCACGGTCGTGTGGGCGGCACGGACAATATCGACCTCGTCCTGCCCCACCCCGACCGTCTCGATCAGGACCACGTCAAAACCGCCTGCGTCCAGAAGGTCAACCGCATCCAGGGCTGGCCTGGCGAGGCCGCCCAGGGTTCCCCGGGTGGCCATGCTGCGGATGAAAACGCCGGGGTCGGACACCAGGTCGCCCATGCGGATACGGTCACCGAGGATCGCACCGCCGGAGTACGGGCTGGAGGGATCAATTGCAACGACGCCGACCTTGCGGCCGCTGGCCCGGTACTCATGAACCAGTTGCGTGACAAGGGTGGACTTGCCTGCTCCCGGCACTCCGGTAATCCCCACTACATGGGCGTTGCCGGTGCTCTTGTATAGCTCGGCCAGCGCCTCGCGGACCTCCGCACCACCGCCGTTTTCAACGCGGGTAATAAGCCGGGCGATGGCGCGAAGATGCCCTTCCCGCACACGTTCAGCGAGCTTCATCGAGGGTATGCGGTTAATCATTTAACCTCCTCGCTTCTGGTTAAGGCTCTGGTAAAGATCGCGGTCGTCAACCACACGCTGGGCTTTGAAGTCCGTGCGAGGAAAGGTCTCGGGGTCAACCATGACGACCCGTGCGCGCACGCCCAGTACCCGGCTAAGTTCAGCCTCTGCTTTCTCACCGAGAGATCTGATCGCATCCGGGCCCCTGCCTGCGACCTCCTGATCAAACTCCGCTTTGACAGCCAGCTCATCCATAGAGCCACCCCGTGAAATGATGATCCGGTGCTCGCCACCATAACCAGCCAGGCCTTCCAGAACTTCCGCAATGGCGCTGGGATACACGTTTTCACCGCGGATCTGGAACATGTCATCAATTCGGCCGTAGATGCCTTTGGGCAGCCTGGGATAAGTGCGACCACAGGGATTGTCTTCCATCACCCAATGGGTCAGATCGCCGGAAACCATCCGGATCATCGGCTGGGACGTTCTCTCGAGATGGGTGTAGATCGGCGTTCCCTGCTCGCCGTATGGCACCCGGCGATGGGTGTTGGGGTCTGCCACTTCGGTGTAGACAATGTCCTGCCAAAGCAGCATGCCCTCGGTGTCTGCGCTACCGGAGGCATGCATCCAGGGGGTCAACTCTGCCATCGTTCCGCAGTCAACTACCTTGGCACCGTAGATCTGCTGAATCTTGTCGCGGATGGACGGAATAGAGCCGCCCGGTTCGCCGGAGAAGAACAGCACCTTGATGCCGAATTCTCTCGGGTCTACCCCTTCCTCGCGGGCCACTTCCGCCAGCCTTAACGCGTAAGACGGCGTTGAATACAGCCCGGCTGGCTTCATCATTCCGAGCCAGGTTACCGCTCGCGCAGTCATCCCCGGCGCACCAGCGCCGAAGGGGAAGGCTTTGCAACCCAGTCTTTCAGCCCCGATCAACGCCCCCCATGACCCCATGTAGAGGCTCAGGATCGCCGCCACAAATACCGTATCACCGGGGCGCAACCCCATACCCCACATGATCCGGGCATGGTTGTTGGCAATGGTGTCCCAGTCACGCCTGGAAATGCCAAAAGCAGTGGGTCGGCCGGTGGTACCAGAGGTGCCGTGAATATGATGGATGTCGCTTTCGGGGCAGCAGAGGTAATCCCCGAAAGGTGGATTTTTCGCCTGCGAATCGCGCAGCTCCTGCTTGGTGACGACGGGCACTTCCTCGAAGTCTGCGAGGGTACGGATGTCATTGGCCTTTATACCGGCCTCATCCCATTTGCGCTGGTAAAATGGCGAGTGGTCGTAGGCATAGGCCATCACCTCGCGGATGCGCGCAACAATCAACTCATCGCGCTTTTCCGGGTCCATCGTCTCCCGGTCCCGGAACCAGTAGGGACTGTTCGTATCCGGAAAATAGTCGTTTCGATAACTGGGGGGAAAATTCCACTCTTCCATCGGAGACTCCTGATATTGTTATTGGTTGTCGTCTGAGGAAATCTGCGGCCACGGCCCTGACTATCGGGCACCTCGATCTGCGACCATTTGCCGGAACGAATCGATGATTTCTTGCGGAGGAGTGTCCTGAAGAAGAATCTTGTGGACGCCCATCTGATAGAGTTCTTTGACATCGTCGTCGGGGATGACACCGCCACCGGCAACGATCATGTCTTCGGCTTCCTTGTCTTTCAGAAGCTCCAGTACCTTGGGGAAAATGTGCATGTGCGCACCGGACAGCAGGCTGATGCCGAGTATATCCACGTCTTCCTGAATGGCAGCGTCCACGACTTCTTCAGGCGTGCGATGCAGTCCGGTATAGACCACATCCATGCCGGCATCACGCAGAGCACGAGCGACCACTTTAATGCCGCGATCGTGACCGTCCAGACCGATTTTTGCCAACATTACCCGAATCACAGCTGCATTTTTGTCGTTGTTTTGCATCGCGTTCTCCTTGGATTAACTAATCGTGCTCCCGCTTCTTTTCAGGGGGTCACGGCAGACTTGAATCTCTTTCTGAAGCCATTTTGATGCGGTTTCCACATGCTCTCTGGCAAGTGTTTCAGCAGTCCGTGCATCACCGGCCAATACCGCGTTCAGTATTGCCTCGTGCTCTTCCCAGATCTGTTTCTGGTTTTTCTCGACAATGAGAATGTCACTCATGACGCGCCTTACGTGGTTCCAGTGCGCCTCCATTGAATCAAGGATGAAGGTGTTACCCGCCAGCTCGTAGATGAAGCCATGAAAGCGCATGTCAGCATCGATCAAAGCGGGGAGATCATGTGCTTTCCCTGCCGCGAAACCTTCGGCAATGATGTCCTCACCTCGCTTTCTCGCCCCGGCATCCACACGCTGGGCGGCAAGCCCGGCACTCACCAGATCGATCCCACACCGGAACTCGTACAGCTGCGCCACGAAGCTCTCATCAAGCACCGACACCATCAGGCCCCGACGCCCTACCGCCGACAGAAATCCGTCATCGCGCAAACGCTGCATAGCCTGGCTTACCGGCAACCGCGAGACATCCAGTCTTTCGGCCAGCGTCTCCTGGGTGACGCGCTCACCCGGCTTAAGCAAACCTTCAACGATGGCATTGACCACAGAGTCATAGATCAACTCCGGTAGATTCTTCTCGGTTTGAATTTTTTTCATTGATCGCACCCCACGACGCAACTCCTTTTTGTCGTTTGCATACAGTATTCACCATGTAATACCTGATCGATTTATAAGCATATTAGACCTTTGTCTAATATTTGAGCATTCAGGGACACATAAAACGTCAGCGGGTCCAAAAAATGGGCCCGCTGATAAACGCGAAAAAAGAGGAGAACTCGAAAGGAGGGATCGGGAGACGCCTGTCAGCGTTTCGGCGGTGGCTCCAGCAAATCAATACCGGCGTCGTAGACCGCATTGAGGAAATCCACCAGAACGACCGCAGACAGGCCCCATATCTGATAGCGTTCCCAACGATAACAGGGCACGTAAAAGGTATTGTTGAGGAAGTTAAGCGGGTCTGTGCGCTCTCGATTGTCGTCCAGGAAAAATTCAACGGGCACCCGGAAAATACTCTCGATTTCCGCCGGATTGGCTTGCAGGGGGTGATCGCCGGGTATCACCCCTACGTAAGGTGTTACGAGAATCTGATGCAGCGACATTACCTGGCTCAGCGGCGCAATAAGGTCCACCTGATCGGGTGGTAGCCCGATTTCCTCGTGGGTCTCGCGCAGCGCGGTATCGGCCAGGGAATGGTCTTCCGGGTCCCGCCGCCCGCCTGGGAAAGATACCTGCCCCCGGTGGGTACTGAGGTTCTCTGATCTCAGGGTAAATACGATTTCAGGATTTTCATGGTCATTAGTGACCGGGACGAGTACGGCTGCTTCGGGGTAATCCAATGTCAACAAACGGGGTACATAGCCCGACAGGCGTTTGGTTAGAAGGTCGCGCAAAACACGGCTCCGTTAAGACTTCTGACTGTTGAATGAGACACCGGCAGCGCAGATAGTTACACTTGCTACCAACACACATTTGTCCAGTATATGGTGAAACAGATGAAATACTGCAGCACATGCGGCCACCCTGTCGAACAGCGCATCCCCCAGGGGGACAATCGTCACCGCTACGTGTGCATCAGTTGTGAAACCATACATTACCAGAATCCCCGGATAGTCGCCGGTACGGTTCCCGTCTGGAAAGGACGGATCCTGTTGTGCCGCCGGGCTATCGAGCCCCGCTATGGTTACTGGACGCTACCTGCAGGCTTCATGGAAAACTCGGAAACCACCCTCGAAGCGGCCACCAGGGAAACCCGGGAAGAGGCGCTTGCGGAAGTGACGGTGGACAACCTCTACACCATCATTCATGTGCCACACATTGATCAGGTGCACATGTTCTATCGCGCCACCCTCATCAGCGAAGACTTTGGGGCCGGCGAAGAGTCACTGGAAACCCAGCTCTTCGCACTGGAAGACATCCCCTGGGATGAATTGTCGTTCCCCACCGTCCGTCGCACCCTGGAGCTCTATGTGGAGGACGTACGCAATGAGCACTTCCCCGTGCATGTGGACGACATTCGGTATCGGATGGGCCCTCGCACCTGACCCTCTGAGCACGGCCGGCGCTACAGTGTTTCCATCCGAAACACCTCGTAGGCGGGCTCTTCGTATGGATGCGCCTGTTTCAACGCTCTAAGTGCCGCCTGAATCAGGTCGTCCTTGCACACCAGCTCAACGCGGAATTCGTCCACCCGCTCAATTTCCCCGGCCTGGCCCAGAAACGGCTGGCTGCCATCCAGCGGACGAAACTGCCCCTGACCTTTACATTGCCAGGCACAACAATCGTAATCTCCAATACGCCCGGCACCCACTTCAAACAGGGCGCTTTTGGTCGTTTCAAGATGACTCTCAGGCACGAAATAACACATCTTGTACATTCGTCAGATCCTCCCTTGAACACCGTTGTGTCAGAACAGAATCGGGCCATTCCGACACCCTTCCAACGGATAATTTTTGTACAGATTAAGCATTTAGCCACTTACCCACAGAATCTGTGGATAACTCTGGGGAAAGTTTTGGGGAACATGCCCCCATCCCCCGGAATTACTGCACTTTTGTTAAATTGGCGACAAATTCACCTACTTAATTAATTTCTTATATTTCATATAGTTATAGTTGTCGAACAAAAAATGAACCTAAACCCAGTGCTTTGTGCACATTGCACACAGCATGGCACCAGGAATGTGCATAAACCGTTTGAGTCAAGGGGATTTTCGCACTTATAAACAAAAATTTCCCTTGAAAATCCTTGAAAACTCCCGTCGCCAAAAACAAAAAAGCCGGCCCTGGATGAGTCACCTTTATGGTGCGTCCGGGGCCGGCTTTTTAGCTCAGGCTATGGCTTAGCTGAACCAACGCCTCGCATTACGGAACATTCGGATCCATGGCGCGTCTTCACCCCAATCGGCAGGGTGCCACGAAAGCTGGGAGGTTCTGAATACCCGCTCGGGATGGGGCATCAAGATGGTGACCCGTCCATCCCTTGTGGTCACACCGGTTATGCCCGCCTCGGATCCGTTGGGGTTCCATGGGTAACGTGTGGTGACCTCGCCGCGGTTATCCACGTAGCGCAGCGCAATCAACTCGCTATCACTCAGTTGGTCTGCAGACGTTCCGGCCGGGAACTCAACCCTGCCCTCACCATGGGCAACCGCTATTGGCATCCTGGAACCGGCCATGCCCTCCATGAAAGCCGACGGAGAAGCGGGCACTTCCGCCATCACCAACCGGGCTTCGAACTGCTCCGACTGGTTACGTACGAAACGCGGCCAGCCTTCACTGCCGGGAATCAGTTCGTGCAGGTTAGACAGCATCTGACAACCATTACAAACGCCAAGCGCCAAGGTGTCCTGGCGGTTGAAGAATGCGGCAAACTGATCACGAACCCGATCATTGAACAGGATGGACTTGGCCCAGCCCTCACCTGCACCCAGGACATCCCCGTAAGAGAAGCCACCACAGGCTACCAGGCTGTTGAATCCTTCCAGGGAAACACGGCCAGAGAGCAAGTCACTCATGTGAACATCCACGGACTCGAACCCGGCACGGTCAAAGGCGGCTGCCATTTCAACCTGTCCATTAACGCCCTGCTCCCGTAGCACCGCCACTCGAGGCCTGGCCCCTGTGTTGATGTATGGCGCAGAAATATCGTCGTTGATGTCGAACGTCAGCTCCGCGTGAAGTCCCGGGTCACTGCTGTCCAGCAGGTTGTCGAACTCCTCCTGAGCGCAATCGGCGTTGTCACGGAGCGACTGCACGCGGTAGCTGGTTTCCGCCCAAAGGCGCTGCAGATCCGTCCGCGGTCGGGATATGACCGACTGCCCCTCAAAGGTATAGCGGATGTGGTCGTCCTGGTTGACGGTACCGATCACCGAGGTGTGGTCACCAAGACCCGCTGCCGAAAACTGCTGCAGTACAAACCCGGTATCCTCCCGACGAACCTGGATTACGGCGCCTAGCTCCTCGTTAAAGAGCTCACGAGGGAACTGGGACGCATCTTCCGCAAGGCCATCCAGCTTGATGTCGATACCGGTGTGCCCGGCAAAACTCATCTCAGCCAGGGTGACGAACAAGCCACCATCCGAACGGTCATGGTACGCCAGCAGCTTGCTGTCTGCGTTCAGGCCCTGGATAACCGCGAAAAACGCCTTGATGTCTTCCGGGTCGTCCAGATCCGGTGCTACCGCACCTACCTGCCGGTAAACTTGTGCCAGTGCCGAACCACCGAGGCGGTTCTGTCCCGCCGCAAGGTCGATCAGAATCAGATCCGTATTCCCGGCATCTGTCGCCAACTGAGGGGTCAATGTTCTGTCTACATCCGTCACCGGTGCGAAACCGCTGATGATGAGCGACAACGGGGCCGTAACACTTTTTTGCTCACCGCCATCCTCTTCCCAGACCGTCTTCATGGACATGGAATCCTTGCCCACCGGAATGGTGATACCCAATGCAGGACAAAGCTCCATACCAACCGCACGAACGGTTTCATAAAGGTTCTCATCCTCACCCGGGTGCCCTGCCGCGGCCATCCAGTTGGCGGACAGTCGAATATCCGACAATTTGGCGACAGGGGCGGCCGCCAGGTTAGTAATCACTTCGCCGACTGCCATGCGCCCGGATGCCGGCGCATCGATAACCGCTACCGGTGTGCGCTCACCCATGGCCATGGCTTCGCCTGTTTTCACATCAAAAGACGACGAGGTAACCGCCACATCACTGACAGGCACCTGCCAGGGGCCCGCCATCTGGTCCCGCGCGACAAGCCCGGTAATGGTCCGGTCACCAATGGTGATCAGAAAACTCTTGGAGCCCACGGACGGCAGCCTCAAAACACGGCTTACCGCATCGTTCAGATCAATCTTCGTGGAATCAAAAATAGGCTTGGTGAATGAGGACCGCGACACGCTGCGGTGCATGCGGGGCGGCTTGCCAAACAGCACGTCCATCGGCAAATCAACAGGGCGATCGTCGAAATAGGAATCCCCGAGTTCGAGATGGTGGGCCTCGGAGGCTTCGCCAATCACCGCATAGGGGCAGCGCTCACGGCGGCACAGGGCATCAAACTGTTCAAGATTCTCCGGCGCCACCGCCATCACGTAACGTTCCTGGGATTCGTTACACCAGATTTCCAGCGGTGACATGCCCGGCTCGTCGCTGGGAATGTCACGCAGCTCAAAACGGCCACCACGACCACCGTCCTTGACCAGCTCCGGCATGGCATTGGAAAGGCCGCCGGCCCCTACGTCATGAATAAAGCATATGGGGTTGTCGTCTCCCATTTGCCAGCAACGATCAATCACTTCCTGGCAGCGACGCTCCATTTCCGGGTTATCCCGCTGGACCGAAGCAAAGTCCAGGTTCTCGTTGCTGGATCCGGAATCCATGGACGATGCAGCACCGCCACCCAGACCAATCAACATGGACGGGCCACCAAGGACGATCAACTTGGCACCCACAGGAATATTGCCTTTCTCCACATGGCTCGCCCGGATATTACCCAGGCCGCCGGCGATCATGATGGGCTTGTGATAACCGCGTACCTCTTCGCCACCGGCACCGGGCGCTACTTCCTCGAAGGTCCGGAAATACCCGGCGAGATTGGGACGGCCGAACTCATTGTTGAAGGCAGCACCACCAATGGGGCCTTCAATCATGATATCCAGGGGCGAGGCAATTCGCTCCGGCTTACCGTAACCAAGTTCCCAGGGCTGCGGATCATTCGGGAGGTTAAGGTTGGATACTGTGAACCCGCTGAGGCCCGCCTTCGGCTTGGAGCCGCGCCCGGTTGCCCCTTCATCACGGATCTCACCACCAGAGCCCGTTGCAGCACCGGCTGCCGGCGCTATCGCAGTGGGGTGGTTGTGGGTTTCCACTTTCATCAGGATATGGATATCTTCCTCATGATAGCGATAAACACCGGTTTCTGGCTCCGGGAAGAAGCGCCCCCCACGACTGCCGGCAATGACCGACGCGTTGTCCTTATAAGCGGAAAGCACGCCCTCACTGTTCATCTCAAAGGTATTGCGAATCATCGCAAACAGGGATTTCTCCTGCCCTTCGCCGTCGATATCCCAAGAGGCGTTGAAAATCTTGTGGCGGCAATGTTCTGAGTTGGCCTGCGCGAACATCATCAACTCAACATCGGTGGGGTCACGTTCCAGATCCGAGAAGGACTTAACCAGGTAATCGATCTCATCTTCCGCCAGCGCCAGGCCCAGTGAGCGATTGGCGTCTACCAGTGCCTGACGCCCGCCAGAAAGCACCGGAACACGGTTAAGGGTGCGCGGCTCGTCGGTATGGAACAACAATTCCGCACCGCCCATCTCGTGGAAGACTTTCTGGGTCATGCGGTCGTGAAGCAACGCCGCAATCTTCTCCCGCTGTTCGAGGCTCAGCTTGCGGTTGGCTTTCACGTAATAGGCGATACCCCGCTCAATCCGCCGAATCTGCCGCAGGCCACAGTTGCGGGCGATGTCCGTCGCCTTGCTTGACCAGGGTGAAAGGGTGCCCGGGCGCGGAACCACCAGGAAAAGTACGCCGTCAGGCTCTTCGGCGGAAACACTGGGACCGTAGGTCAGCAGGCGATCAAGTACCGCCTGATCGGATTCGGACAGCGGGAATTCAAGATCCGTGAAGTGCATGAACTCGGCATACACATGTTCCACCGCAGGCACGATATCCTGGAGGCGAGTATGCAGCTTGCGGGAACGAAAGGGCGAGAGCGCGGGAGCGCCGCGAAGTTCAAGCATGATCAAAACCTGTACGCGCGAGACTGGGAGCCGGGGCAGCATCCTGTGTTCCGTATCGACGGAGTGAAAGGTAAACAGGAAAAGGCCGGCCATCTGAAAGGCCGCAATGATACTTGAAACACGCACCGGGATACAGCGCCAAAAGGTTATAAACCGACCGCTATAATTTACATTGTTTTGCACAGTAACTGAGCAGATTCATTGACCACTCCAGTGTGACCGGGGATCATTACAGATGAGCCAGGGAGGCTCCGTATTGAGTGAACATCGGTTAAACTCCCCAAAGCTGTGCTGGCATGCCACTTGCTGCTTTTTTAGTAACGCAAGAAGTGTGAGCGAGGTAGCAGGGAGTGATCGGACATCAGGGGATATACCGTAACACTCAGCGTCCTGCATCAAGGGAGTTCAGGAATTTGCCTAGAAACCGTCGTCAGCCGTACACGGCCATCGCGAAATACACCTGCCTACTGTCAATAATTCTGACAGTTGCAGGATGCTCAAGGCCAAGCACACTTCAGGAAATCCGTTCTGAGGGAGTGCTTCACGTTATTACCCGGAATGCCCCCTCGGTTTATTTTGAAGGCCGTGACGGCCCCACCGGTTATGACTACGAACTGGCGCGCCTGTTCGCAGAGGATCTGGGCGTTGAACTCAAGGTTCGCGTCGCGAAGGACAACACCAGCGTGCTGTCGGTACTTGATCAGGACTACGCCCACATCGGTCTGGCAGGGCTTTCCTCGCGCCCTGATTTTCAGCCGCGTTACCAAAAGGTTGCCAACGGCATCGAAGCCGAATCCGTCGTGGTCTATAACCGCGAAGTCGACCGCCCGGACTCCCTGGAAGATCTGGAGGGACAGACTATCCACCTGGTGGCGGACAGCAATCACGAACACCAACTGGAACAGTTCAGTGCCAACAACAGCGGCCTTCAGTGGACCATGCATGCCGGTCTGGATGCCGCTGGTATCCTCTCGCGGGTGGAATCCGGCGAGTTCCCGCTGGCCATCGTATCCTCCAACGAGCTCGAGCTTAACCATGTGTTCTTCCCGAAGGTCAAGAGCGCGTTCAGCCTCGGAGAGCCCGAACCATTACTGTGGCTCTTTCCCGGCGAGCAGGACCAGAGTCTGGCCAATGCCGCCGAACAGTTTATTCAGGAGTTGCGGGACGACGGCACACTGGCGCATATTTCCGAGCGATTCTACGGTCATCTCGACCGCCTGGACTATGTTGGCGCGCGGACCTTTGTTCATCACGTAGAAAACCGCCTGCCCAAATACGAAAGCCTGTTTCGCGATTACGCCAAGACCTACGAGCTGGACTGGCGACTGCTGGCTGCCATGGGCTACCAGGAGTCCCACTGGCGCCCCAATGCGGTCTCGCCGACCGGTGTTCGCGGCCTGATGATGTTAACGCGGAACACAGCCAGCCATATCGGCATCAATAATCGCCTTGATGCCGAGGAAAGCATCCAGGGTGGCGCAAAGTATTTCACCATCGTGCATAGCCGGGTCCCCGATCGCATTCCCGAACCGGACCGGACCTGGTTTGCCCTCGCCTCCTACAACGTTGGCTGGGGCCATGTCGAAGATGCCCGCAGGCTGACCGAGGGCGCCGGCAGAAATCCTGATCGCTGGATGGACGTCAAAGAATTCCTGCCACTGCTGGCCCAGAAGGAATGGTATTCCAAAACGCGGTTTGGCTACGCCAGGGGGCATGAACCGGTGATTTACGTTCAGAACATACGCCGCTACTACGATTTCCTGGCCTGGCTGTCGGAGCCAACGAAGGTAGTGGAAACTGAGGAAAAGCCCTGGTTTAAAGAGCTGGAGGGTATGGAAAAGATTGTCGGCCCCGTCGAAGGCAAGGAAAACAACAGCGACATCAGGGCGTCGCTGCCAGAGGAACTCGGTTTCGTTCCACCAACGCTATAGCCTCTGATCAAGCGCGTTTTCCACGTGTTCCGAGGAAAACCCCCGACGGGCAAGAAAGCGGGCCTGACGGGCCTTTTCATCCCAGTCATCGCGAATATCGCTGAGCCCGAATCGCTTTTCCCGAAGCAACGTCGCCCGATCGGACCAGTCCGTATCATTCATCGCCCTGACGCAGAGCGGCGTCTCCTGGATACCCCTTTGCTGGAGTTCAGCCTGTATTCTCAACGGTCCATAGCCAAGATCCATTCGCTGCCGGGCGTAGACCTCGGCGAACCGCTCGTCGCTTAACCAACCTTCGGCTTCATAGTCGTCCAGAACCTGTTCAATCACATCCGATTCGATCTTCCTTTGCTTGAGCTTCAGAGCGAGCTCCAAACGGCTGTGTTCCCGTCGGGCGAGCAGACGCAGCGCGGCAGAACGCGCCTTGTGGTCCTGATCTTCCGGATTTGGTGCTTTTCCCATTCAGACTCTTCCCGCAAATGCCGACAAAACGCTAGACTAGCCCCCACCTAATACAGCTGACCATTCAATTCCTTGGATCGATCAGCTGACGTACCCGGCACCCGGAACTCCGGACAACGCCGATGGCTGGTGCCTGCTTACTTTGCCGGCACCGGGAACTGGTTTCAATATCAAAGGACAACCCCATGGCCGCATTCATCCAGAAACTGTTTGGAAATCGCAAGGCAACCGCGACTGCCGTTACCGCTCGCAAGGAAGCCACGAAAGAAGAGGCCGACAGGACCAGCAGGCAGGATGACCAGCGAGAGCTGCAGGCAAAAACACTAAAAGCCAACCCGACCGAAGGCGAACTCGAAGAACTGGCCATTGGCGGCCTGACAGCAGGAATACGCAGCGAGGCCGCGGAAGCACTGACTGAAAAGGCCACCCTGCAGCGCGTCCAGAAGCTTGCCAAAGGCAAGGACAAAGGGGTCTATCAAATCGTTCGCCAGAAGCTACAACGGATTCGCGACGACGAAGATCGACAACGAAAACTGGCCGAAACCATCCAAACCATCGTGCGCCACGCGGTTGAGCAGGCCCGTAGCGACGACACGAAGTTGTTTGAGGCGCGCCTGGACGCCCTCCTTCAGAAATGGACTGATGTGGAAGCTCAGGCCTCACAGGAACAGACCACGGAGTTCCTGCAGGCTGTTCACCAATGCCGCGAACGGCTGCGCGAGATGCAGGCCGAAAAGGACCAGCTCAGACATCAGCAAGAGCAAAAGAGCCAGCGGGCAGAAACGCTGTCCTTACTGGAAGACACCCTTGATGAACTGAAACATCAGGACCCGGATCTGGAGCCTTCCCTTGCCTCCCTGGATGCCTTGCAGAAAACCCAGGAGAACCGCTGGCTGGAAGCCACCCGGGACGCCCAGGTGGAGAAACAGGAACAGAAAACCTACGAGAACCTGATGCAGTCGCTGCGGGGTTATATATCCGCAGTCAAGCGCCTCGGCCAGCACCGCGACGAGATCATGGCATTGCAGGCTACCGACAGCAGTGACACCGATGATAGCAAGCAGACCGATCAAGCCAGCGTAATACTGGAAAACGTCGACTGGCCCCGCGATTTCAGGCGCCCCACTGTGCTGGACACTCTGAACCGCATTGCAGGAAAACCCCGCCCTGCAAAAACCGACAAACCAGACTCTGAAGAACAGAAGGCCATGGCTGATTCGCTTCGGCAGGTGCTGGACAAGCTGGAGGAAGCCCTCGAAGCCAAGCAGTTGAAGGAGTCCCGCCAGCACTTCAAGGCCGCTCAACAACTGGCAAAAGGTCTCGATCATCGCCATGGCAAATCACTGCAACCAAGAATGCACCTGCTCGGCGGCCAGCTTCGCGAACTGACAGACTGGCAGGGCTTTGCAACGCGCCCGAAACAGGAGTCACTGTGCGAACAGATGGAATACCTGGCAAACCAGCCCATGGAACCGGAAGCCAAGGCTGAGCGCATCAAGGAACTGCAGAACGAGTGGCGGGGTTTGGGAGGTTCTTCCGATCGCGATCTGTGGTCACGGTTCAAGCAGGCCTCGGATCAGGCGTATGAGCCCTGCAAGGCCTATTTTTCCGCCAAGTCCGGGCTGAAACAGGCAAACCTGGAAACCCGCAAGATGATTTGCGATCAGTTGGGCACGTTCCTCGACAACGCCGACTGGAATAACATTGACTGGAAAGCGGCTGAACGCATACATCAGACCGCACGCGAAGAGTGGAAAGCGGCCTGGCCCGTGGAATTTCGCGACAATCGCCCGGTTCAGAAACTGTCTCTTATACACATCTCCGAGCCCACGAGACGGACTCCTATCT
>CAJXOQ010000082.1 GCA_913057975.1 uncultured Marinobacter sp. | reverse complement strand
CGTCGGCAGCGTCAGATGTGTATAAGAGACAGCAGCATGACCCTTATGCAACATATCCGCGACCAGAGCAAAAAAGACTCGGAAGCGGCCGGTCAAATCTGGAACGCTCACCCGGCGGAAGCCGTCATCGACCAGATGGTCGGCAGCCACGACCGCAAGGGCAAGGCCGCCGGTGCCGGCTTCTACGAGTACCCGCAATCCGGGAAAAAGCACCTCTGGCCGGAACTGGGCACACTGTTTGTCGATCGGGAAAAAGCTCGGAACACGGACCTCCAGGAGCTGAAAGACCGCATCCTGTTCATCCAGGCCATCGAAACCGTACGCTGCCTGGAAGAAGGCGTACTCCGGACCGTTGAAGACGCCAACATCGGCAGCATTTTTGGTATTGGCTTTGCCCCGTGGACAGGTGGTGCCATCCAGTTCATCAACCAATACGGCGTAAGAGCCTTTGCGGAACGGGCGGAATTCCTGGCCGCGCGCTTTGGTGAACGCTTCAACCCACCGCGTCTGTTGTTGGAAAAGGCGGAAAGCAACACGCTCTTCGAGTAACCGAGGCAGTCCTTGCCGGAGTTGCACCCGAGCGCTCCGGCAAGGATTTCACGTCGTCTTTCCGCCGGCTCGCGCGTTCACAAATCTGACGACTTCATGGACAGATTGTCACGTACAGAAACTTCCCCGCTATGGCAACCGCTTCTGTGCTTGCCTACAATAAAACCATGAGCCAATCCAGCGATATCGAAAAAGCGCTAAATCAACTGCCAGCGGCCACTCATCAGGGGTCCCTCTCCGTAGCGCCCGGTATCGTCCACACCGTCAGGTAACAAAGCTTATGAGCATCGCGGAACGATTTGTCACCCGTTACAGCACGACCATGGGTGGAGTCATGCCCGGCAAAAAAACCTTTGCCCTGGCTCTCACGCTCGCACTCGCTGTGCCTGTATCGGCCAAGCTGGATACCGACAAGGTTTATCAGCCGGTGTCTCCAACGGTGGAGCAGGCCCGCGCCAACATATTGATTGCCCGCCAATTGCAGTTCACCCACTTCCGCGATTTGAGCATCAACGACTCGCTGTCTGGGGATGTGTTTGACGCTTATCTTGACTACCTGGATGGCCAGCGCGTCTACCTGACGCAGAAAGACATCGACAAGTTCAGTGCGATTCGGCTGGGGCTTGGCTCGGCGCTCAAAACAGGTCAACTGCAACCGGGCTTCGATATCTACAACCTGGTTCAGCAACGCATCATCGAGCGCCTCGAGTTCGCTCTCGACCTGATCGATAACGGCATCGACAAACTCGACTTCAGTGCCGACGAACGCATCCTGCTGGACCGGTCCGACGCCGATTGGGCCGCCGACAGGGAAGCGCTGGACGATCTATGGGTACAAAGGATCAAGAACGCGGTCCTCGCCCAACGCCTCAACGACTCCGATGACGAATCCATCAAGGAGGCTCTGCAGCGGCGCTATGAAGGCCAGTTGAAGCGCGCCTACCAGGCACGTAGCGAGGACGCGTTCCAGGCTTACATGAACGCCTTCGCGGGCATGTGGGACCCACATACTTCCTACTTTTCACCGCGCACGTCCGAGAACTTCAACATCAACATGAGCCTGTCCCTCGAGGGCATCGGCGCGGTGCTGCAATCGGACAATGAATACACCAAGGTGGTGCGCCTGGTGCCGGGCGGGCCGGCCTCAAAGCAAGGCCAGCTTGAGCCGGCAGACCGTATCGTGTCGGTCAAACAGGACGACGAGGAAAAGCCCGTCAACGTCATCGGCTGGCGCCTCGACGAGGTTGTGGATCTGATTCGTGGCCCTCGCGAATCTACGGTGACCCTGGAAGTTATCCCCGCCGACGCCCCGGATGAAACCGTCACAGAAACCATCGCCATTGAGCGGGACAAAGTGAAGCTCGAGGAACAGAGTGCCAGCAAGGAAGTCATCGAATTCGAACGGAATAACGATACCTATCGCATTGGCGTGATCGACATCCCCACCTTCTATGCCGACTTCAAGGCGATGCAGGATGGCGATCCCAACTACAAAAGCACCACCCGTGATGTTCGCAAATTGATCGACGAGCTGAAGGCGGACGGCGTCGATGGCGTGGTGATGGACCTCCGCAACAACGGCGGCGGCGCACTCCATGAAGCCAATGACCTGGTCGGCCTGTTCATCGAGGAAGGCCCCACGGTGCAGATTCGTAACTCCAACAACGACGTACAGGTACTCAATGACGAAGACCCGTCCGTTGCCTATGATGGGCCGATGGTGGTACTGGTCAACCGAATGAGCGCTTCCGCATCGGAGATTTTTGCCGGCGCCATCCAGGACTATGGCCGGGGCCTTGTGGTTGGCTCCCAGACCTTCGGAAAAGGCACAGTACAGGCCGTTCGCCCGCTCAATCACGGTCAGCTGAAAATCACCCAGAGCAAGTTCTACCGAGTGTCCGGTGGATCAACCCAGCACAAAGGTGTGATTCCAGACATTGAAATCCCGTCGCGCGTGGACAAGACCCGTATTGGCGAGGACGCGCTGGATCACGCCCTGCCCTGGGACCAGATTGAAGCCGTGCCACATGCGCGCTACTTCGACTTCAGCGGTATTATCGATGAACTCCGGAAGCGTCACGATACCCGGTTTGAGGAGAACCCGGAGTTCAGCTTGCTGCAAAAGGAAATCGAATTTCTGAAGCAGCAACGTGAACAGGAATACGTCAGCCTGAACCTCGAAAAGCGCAAGGCATATCAATCACAAATCGAGAACACTCGTTTGACCATCGCCAATGCACGCCGTGACATACGCGGTGAAGAAGCCTTCGAAAGCCTGGACGCACTGGACGACTGGCAGGACGAACAGGCGGCGGAACCAGACAGTGCAGACGACGAACTGGATTTCGTTATCCGCGAAGGTGGTAACATCATGGCGGATATGCTTGAGCTTGATCAGCGCATGGCATCCATCCTGGTTCCCAAGCAGATCACCGCCCAGGCGGACACGCTGAGCGGCAAGTCAGGCCAGTAAAGGGTCTCAGCTAAACAATCCCGCCATACCGGTCAGGTTCGGGGTGCTGACCACGCCCTTCTCAGTGACGATGACGTCGATCAGACTGGCCGGCGTCACATCAAATACCGGGTTGAAGGCCTTCACGCCGGTGGGAGCGACCTGAACACCCCGAACCTGCCTGAGCTCCTCCCCCTCGCGTTCTTCAATAGGGATGTCCTTGCCCGACGCGAGGGCCATGTCCACCGTACTGGACGGTGCCACGACCATAAAACCGACTTTATGATGCCGGGCCAGAACCGCCAGGCTATAAGTACCAATCTTGTTGGCTACATCTCCGTTGGCCGTAATTCGGTCCGCGCCGACAATCACCCAACGCACATGACCCGCCGCAAGTATCGACGCCGCCGCCCCATCTGCGTTGAGCGTCACCGGAATCCCATCCCTTGCCAGTTCCCAGGCGGTTAATCGGCTACCCTGAAGCCAAGGCCGGGTCTCATCGGCAAACACATCCTTCAACAGCTTTTTCTCATGCAGCCGCCGGATCACTCCCAGCGCTGTGCCGTAGCCGCCGGTGGCAAGCGCCCCGGTATTGCAGTGGGTCAGAACCGAAAACGGTTTGCTGGCATCCATGTGGGCCAGTGCATAATCCGCCATTGCCAGATTGGCGGACAGGTCGTCCTTATGGATTCGAACCGCCGTTTCGGAGAGGCGCTTTACCGCCTCCTCCAGGGAGTGACACTCTGAGAACACCTGCTCCATTTTCTGCAGCGCCCAGAACAGGTTCACCGCCGTTGGCCGGGAGGCCGCCAGTTCGCGAATGGCCTGCTTGATCTCCGCTTTCCAGTCACCGCCACCAGCGTGCCGGGCTGCAAGGGCAACACCGTACGCAGCGCTGATTCCGATCGCCGGCGCCCCACGCACCACCATATTGCGGATACTCTGAGCCACCCCGGCGGAGCCCTCCAGCGTAATCCAGTGTTCCTGGTCCGGCAGCAGCCGCTGATCCAACAATTCAAGGCTTCCGCCATGCCAGCGAATGGCGACGGTGCCGATGGCACGGTCACCAGATGAAACAGGGGCGCGACTCATTCATTAACTCCTGAGGGATTACAAAACGGCAGTATACCTGTGTTAATACGGTAAACTCAGCCCCCAGGGTAGTTCTCAACCGGGCCGGTCGCTATACTTTCTGGCTACATTTCAAGACAGCATGGCCCCGTTCCAGGCTGCACGTACAAAGGCAGGGTTAATGACGGCAGACACCATTACCGCAGCGGACATTCGCATCAACGCACGTTGGCTGATTCCCATCGAGCCCGCTGATGTGGTTCTGGAACATCAGGCGGTTCTCGTCCAAGGTGACAGGATTGCCGCCATCGTATCGCAAGACGAGGCGGACGCCCGCTTCCGTACCAAGGAAGTGATCGACCTTCCCAGCCATGTGGTGCTGCCCGGCCTCATCAATATGCACGGCCACGCCGCCATGTCACTGTTCCGTGGCATGGCCGATGACCTGCCCCTGATGACCTGGCTTAACGACCACATCTGGCCCGCCGAGGGCGCGTTTGTCAGCGAAGCGTTCATCGCTGATGGCACCCAGCTTGCCATGGCGGAAATGCTGCGCACCGGCACCACCACGTTTTCCGATATGTATTTCTTTCCGGAAATCGTTGCCCAACTGGCGCACGACGTCGGCATGCGCGCGCAAATCTGCTTTCCGCTGCTGGACTTCCCCACACCCTGGGGGAGCGGGCCTGATGAATACCTGTCCAAAGGCGAAGCGTTCATCAAGCAATGGCAGGACAACGCCTTCATCATGCCGGCCATTGGCCCCCATGCGCCCTACACCGTATCCGACGAGCCACTGAGCAAAGCCGTAGCGTTATCGGAGGCGACGGGTGCCCCGATCCAGATTCACCTGCATGAAACCGCTTTCGAAGTTGAGGACGCCCTGGAAAAGTCCGGCAAGCGCCCTACTGCCCGCCTGGCGGAGCTGAAAGTACTCGGCACCAACACCCAATGCGTGCACATGACGCAGATTGATGAGTCAGACGTAGCGCTGCTCCGGGCGACCGGCGCCCACGTTATCCACTGCCCGGAATCCAACCTGAAACTGGCCAGCGGCCTGAGCCCGGTGCAGACATTCCGCAACGCCGGCGTCAATGTCGCCATTGGCACGGATGGCGCGGCCAGTAACAATGACCTGGACCTGTTCGGCGAGCTCAACACCGCCGCCATGCTGGCCAAGGTGGTTGCAGACGACGCCTCGGCACTGTCCGCCCACGAGGCACTGGCTATGGCGACCATCCAGGGCGCCAAGGCTCTTGGACGCGACCATGAACTGGGCTCGCTGGCCGCCGGCAAACTGGCGGACATCATCGCCGTGGATCTTGGCGACCCATTCCTGCAGCCAGTGTATGATCCCACCTCTCACCTGGTTTACAGCAACCATGGCCGCCAGGTAAGCCATAGCTGGATCAACGGCGTACCCCAGGTGCAGGAAGGCAAACTCACCCGTATTGACGTCCCGGACCTGATGCTACGCGTCCAGGGCTGGGCCGACCGTATTCGCGAACAGCAAACCAGTTGACGCTCACACTCTCAGCGACCAGGCAGAACGGCACATGAGTAACCACAACGTAGACCAGAACGAAATCGCCAAGTTTGAGGCACTGGCCAGCCGCTGGTGGGACCCTACCAGCGAATTCCGGCCCCTGCACGACATCAACCCCCTGCGACTCAATTACATTGATGAACGCGCGCCCCTCGCCGGTAAACGAGCGCTGGACGTCGGCTGCGGTGGTGGCCTGCTCTCCGAGGGCATGGCACTGCGTGGCGCCCATGTCACCGGCATTGATATGGGGGAAGCACCGCTATCCGTCGCGAGACTCCACGGTATGGAAAGCGGCATTGAAGTGGACTATCGCCAGATCACCGTAGAAGAACTGGCGCAAGATCCTGAACACGCAGGCCAGTACGATGTGGTGACTTGTCTGGAAATGCTTGAGCATGTGCCCGACCCGGCGTCGGTGATCAGCGCCTGCGCCACCATGCTCAAACCGGGCGGACATCTGTTCGTGTCTACCATCAACCGCAACCCCAAGTCGTTCCTGTTCGCCATCGTCGGCGCGGAGTATATGCTCCGCCTGCTGCCCAAGGGCACCCACGAGTGGCGCAAGTTTATCCGGCCGTCCGAGATGTCTGACCATCTCCGCCACGCCGGCCTGGACATCCGCGACCTGACCGGCATGACCTATAATCCGATTACCAAAGCCTACCGCCTGGGGCGGGATGTGGACGTGAACTATATGATGCACGCCATGGACACACGAGAGGACAGTACGCCGTCGTGAACGCCACCCCCCCAGAGTCAGCCATGCCAGCAAACCCCTCGACCGTCCTGTTCGACCTGGATGGTACCTTGATCGATACCGCACCGGACTTTATTCGTTGCCTGAACGAACTGCGGCTCTCACACGGTTTGCCAGGCCTGCCAGCACCACATATCCGGCGCTCTGTCTCCAACGGGGCCCGGGCCATGATCAAGATTGGCTTCGGGCTAGAGCCGGACCATCCCGACTACCTGGAAAAGCACACCGCGTTTCTCGACCTTTACGAGGCCGGCGTTGCCGTGGAAACCGCTCTGTTCGAGGGCATGGACAACCTCCTGAAAAGCCTCGAAGCACGGGGTATCCCCTGGGGCATTGTCACCAACAAACCGGTTCGCTTCGCCGTTCCGTTGGTGGAAGCCCTGGGACTTGCAAACCGCTGTGCAGCGGTGATCTGCCCCGATCATGTCACCCACCGTAAGCCCCATCCAGAAGCTCTGTTTCTCGCCTGTAAGGAAGTGGGTGTCGAACCGACAGCGGGCGTTTACGTAGGCGACCATGAGCGCGATATCGAAGCCGGGCGCAACGCCGGGATGACAACTATTGCGGTTCGGTACGGTTATATCGAGCAGCCGGAAGCCGTTGATCTGTGGCAAGCCGACCTTATTGCGAACACCGTCAGCGACCTGGCAAAACTGTTACAATAGCGCCGATGGCAGCACTATTTCAGCATTTCCCAAATGGAGACTCAGAATGCAGGACTATCAAGCACCGGCCGACCTACTGAAAGAACGCATCATCATGGTGACCGGTGCCGGCAGCGGGATAGGAAGGGCTGCAGCAAAGGCCTATGCTGCCCACGGCGCCACCGTCATTCTCGTCGGCCGCACCGTCTCCAAACTGGAATCCGTCTACGATGAGATCGAAGCGGCGGGTCATCCCAAACCAGCCATCGTACCGCTGAATTTTGAAGGCGCCGCGGTGAAGGAGTACGAAGAGCTGGCGATGACCATTGAAGACAACTTCGACCGGATAGACGGGCTTCTCCACAACGCAGCCATTCTGGGCACTCGCAGCCCGATCGAACTGTACGATCCGGAAATCTGGAACAAGGTCATGCATGTCAATGCCACCGCGCCTTTCCTGCTGAGCCGGGCGATGATTCCGTTACTGCGCAAATCCGACGATGCCTCGGTGATTTTCACCGCCTCCGGCGTCGGGCGTCGGGCCAAACCCTACTGGGGCGCCTACGCCGTTTCCAAATTCGCCATTGAAGGCCTGAGCCAGATGCTGGCAGAGGAGCTGGATGACGACCGCCACAACGTCCGCGTGAACAGTCTTAATCCCGGCGCCACCCGTACCAATATGAGAGCCACCGCGTACCCGGCTGAAAACCCGGACCAGAATCCCGCGCCGGAGGAATTGATGCCGGTGTACCTGTACCTGATGGGTAAGGACAGTCACGACGTGAATGGCCAACAGATAGACGCACAGCCGAAATAATGGAACTGATTTTCTACACCACGTCCCAATGCCACTTGTGCGAACTGGCGGAAGCCCTATTGGTCAGAACGCCCATGCCGGAGCCGGTGCCCGTGGACGCCGTGGACATTGCCCAGTCCGAAAAACTGGTTGAACGCTATGGCACCCGGATTCCGGTGTTGCACCGTAACGATACCGGTGAAGAACTGGACTGGCCGTTCACCAGTGACCAGTTAATGAATTTTCTCCGATGAGGACAGCCCGACATGTTGATGGTGATATCCCCCGCCAAGACACTGGACTACGAAAGCCCGCTGGCGACCCAAAAGACAACCCAGCCGGACTTTCTCGACGATGCCTGCGAACTGGTGGACCAGCTTAAAGATCTGGAACCCCACGACATCAGTAACCTGATGGGAATCAGCGACAAGCTCGGTCAGCTCAATGCTGAACGCTTTCGCACCTGGCACACCCCCTTCACACCGGATAACGCCCGCCAGGCGGTACTGGCCTTCAAGGGCGATGTTTACACCGGCCTGGATGCGGAAAGCTTCAGCGATAAAGAATTCGAGATTGCCCAGAAGCGACTGAGAATTCTGTCCGGCCTCTACGGCGTACTCAAGCCGCTGGACCTGATGCAACCCTATCGTCTGGAGATGGGTACCAAGTTCGAGAACCGCAGGGGCAAGGATCTGTACGCTTTCTGGGGCAGCAAAGTGACCGATGAGCTTAACCGCTTGTTGAAGGCTGATGATGGCGTGCTGGTAAACCTGGCCTCTAACGAATACTTCAAGAGCGTTCGCAAAAAGGATCTTGAAGGTCGTCTGGTTACACCGCAGTTCAAGGACTGGAAAAACGGCCAGTACAAGATGATCAGTTTTTACGCCAAAAAGGCCCGGGGCCTGATGTGTCGCTACGCCATCCAGAACGACATCACCCAGGCCAGTGACCTGAAGGGCTTTGACCTGGAAGGTTACCGGTTCAGCGAAGAGCAGTCCGATGCGGACAGCTGGGTATTCCTGCGGGATAAGCCGTAAACCGTTCACTGAATCCGGAGACATTAATGAGTGAAGCCGTTTTTTCCCAGCTCGCCATGCTGGTCTTTCTCACAGGCCTGATCGTCTGGATGGGATTCATCGTGTGGGATCTGGCCAAAAAGTCCCAGGCCGGGCGGTTTGGCACCATCATTTTGTTCACCATACTCGGTGCTGGCGTGGTGGGGTTCATCATCAAGACCGTGATGGTGGAGATCATGAAGCTCTAGCTGCCCAAGATGAGGTTTTCAGCATTGTCACTTTACGGCCACGGACCCGTGGCCGTATCATCCCCACCCTTTTCAGACTCTCACCATCATCGAATAACCAACAAGGATCCGGACCATGTGGTTTCGTAATGCCCGCGTATTCCGTTTTACCAAGCCATTCGAAATAACCGCCGAAGCCCTGGAAGAAAAACTCCAGGAAGACGCCTTCAAACCCTGTGGTCCCCAGGAAACCTCACGCCAGGGCTGGGTATCGCCCATGGGTAAGCACAGCGATCTGCTGGTTCATAGCGCCGGCGGCTATCACCTGATTGCCCTGCGCAAGGAAGAGAAGCTGCTGCCCGCCTCCGTCATCAAGGAACTGGTGGACGAGAAGGCTGAAATGATTGAAGCGGAACAACACCGAAAGGTGCGGCGCAAGGAAAAGGACGAACTGAAAGAAGAAGTGACACTGGAAATGCTGCCCCGGGCATTTTCCAAAAACCGTCGCTGCTACGCCTATCTGGCACCGGCAGACGGTGTACTGGTTGTTGACGCAGGCTCCTCCAAGCAGGCGGAAGATCTGGCCTCCACGCTTCGCAAGAGCCTGGGGTCACTGCCCGTTCGCCCGCCAGCCGTGGAGCAGGCACCCGCCTTCACCTTCACCGGCTGGTTGAACGAGTCCATCGATCTACCCGCGAGCATCGAGCTGGGCAATGAGTGCGAGCTGAAAGATACCTCCGAAGACGGTGGCGTGGTGCGCTGCAAAGGCCTGGACCTTCAGGGCGATGAAATCCGCAGTCACCTGGACGCCGGCATGCAGGTAACCAAGCTGTCTGTGACCTGGGACGACAGCCTGTCGTTCGTGTTGGACGAAGAACTGGGTATCCGTCGCCTGAAGTTCGGCGACACCCTGCAGGAAAAGCTGGACGATGTGGATGCGGATGACGCCGCAGCACGCTTCGACGCCGCATTTTCACTGATGACCCTGGAGCTGGCCAGGCTGATACCCGGCCTGCTGGAAGCCCTGGGTGGAGAAGACCGTTCCGCGATTGTGGAAGAAAGCTGAACCTGGATATTCAGTGGGACGTCTGTTCCAGGCGCTCCCGCTGCCAGTCCTTCTCCGGTTCGTTCAGTACCAGCGTCAGGTCCATCACTTCCTCTTCCGTGTTGTAATGGATCTCGAAGCCCAAATGCTCGGCCAGTTGCAGCATGGGACGATTGTCGGGTAACACATCACCCACCATCTCCACCGTGCCCTTGCCACGGCAATAGTCGATCATCTTCTGCATCAAGGCCACCCCTAACCCCTCGCCTTTCATATTGTCGTGTACCATCACCGCAAACTCACAGCGCAAGTTGTCGGCGTCTGTCCAGGTTCGCACCGTCCCGAGAGTTTCCTCGCCCTCGCCGTCTTGCCTTGGCGCATTGGCAATAAAGACCATTTCCCGGTCGTAGTCGATCTGCACCATCTGGGCCACGTCTTCACGGGAGAAGTGCTTGCGGTACTGGAAAAAACGGTAACGGATGGACTCCGGGGACTGGAGCTCGTGGAATGCACGGTGCGCCGGTTCGTCTTCCGCCAGCACTGGGCGAATGATGACACGGCGCCCGGACTTCGGCAGAACGATCCACTCCTCCAGTTCCCTGGGATACGGCTGGATAATTGGCCGCCCCGGCTTGTCCGCCAGGTCAATCGCCACGTTAACCGCTACCGTGCCCTGGTCGTTGAACAACAGCGGTGAGATCTCCAGCCCGCGAATCTCCGGAATATCGATCACAATCTGAGATAGGGTCACCAGGGTTTCCGAGACTGCACGTATGTCTTCCTCGGGCTTCAGGCTGTGTTCTTTCAGCAACTTGTACATGTAGGTGCGCCGCAACAGCTCCCGGGCCAACACCATATTCAACGGTGGCAAGGCAATCTGCCGATCCGTCATTACGTTGATATGCGCCCCGGACGCGCCGCAGACCACCAGCGGCCCAAACAACTTATCCCGGGTGATCCCCACACTGAATTCGATGCCACCGACGTGCTGGTAGGAGCGTTGCACTGCGAAGCCCAGAAAGCCACTGTCAGGGTAGTGTTTCTGGTATTCGTCCATCAGGAAGCGACAGGAATCCATAATCGCTCCCTCGCTGTTCAGTTTCTGAACCGTCCCCTTATAACGGCGCTGTCCAGGACTGAGCTCCACGAGCGGATGGCAGGCCTGTTCATGGATCAGCGTGATGTCCACCGGACGACGCTCCACGGCGAACACTTCCAGCACTTCCTCCATATCGTCGCAATACATGGTCTCTACGGCGTTAATGCCATAATTCCTGATCACGTCGCGGGCTTCCTGGTTGGACAGATGCGCCCGTCCGGAGCGAATGGCATTCACTACAACCCGCCGTGTTTGGGTATGGTCGGCCAGGTGATCGGTAAAAGACTCCGGCGTTTCTGTCAGCAGCCGTTGCACGCGCTGGTGTCGCACGTGCTGCATGAACGCCATAACGGCCTTCTCGGGGTTGAAGAATGACGGTAAGCCCGCCCGATAAAACTCATCGCGGGCATCCAGTACCGTACTTTGCCCCAACCAGCAGGTGAATACGTTCAAGCGCGTGCCCTTGGCCGCCTGCACCACCGCATCGGCAATCCGCACGCTGTCCTCGGTCAGGCTGGGGGCATACATCACCAGAACGTTGGCCACTTCCGGGTCTTTGGCAAGAATCTTGATGGCTTTGGCGTAGAGCTCCGGCGAGGCGGCGTAACCGAGGTCGATGGGATTCTTTCGAGTCCAGTACGGTGGCAGGAGTTCTGCCAGTGAATCAATCGACTTGCCCGACAGTTTCGCCAATTCGCCACCCAGATACGCCAACCGATCCACAGCCAACACGCCTGGCCCGACACCGTTGGCCATGATAGCGAGCGTTTCACGCCGCAGGCGCCGCATTCGCGTCAGGGTTTCCAACGCATCAAACATCTGCCCCAAGCCATCCACACGCAGAACACCGGCACGCTGGAGCATGGCGTCGTATATGGGGTCACTCTGGGGCAGCCCCGCAGGCAACTCGTGGGGGAACCATTCCGATTCCGGAACACGGCCGCTCTTCACGGCAATCACCGGCTTGGTGCGGGAAGCCACACGCACGGCGGACATAAAGCGGCGCGGGTTGGGGATGTTCTCGATGTGCAGCAATATTGCGCGGGTCTGACTGTCCTGGGCCAGATAGTCGATCAGGTCGTCATGGTCGATGTCCATCCCATCGCCCAGTGTCAGGAAGTAGGAGAAACCCACACCCCGGGCGAACGCCCAGTCAATGACCGAACTGGCGATAGTGCCGGACTGGCCCACAAACGCGACCTTTCCTGGAATAGCCCCCATATGGGCGTAGGTGGCGTTCAGACTGCGAGCTGGCACCATCAGCCCAATGGTATTGGGACCAAGCACGCGGATACCGGTTTCCCGCGCAGCATCGCGGACCGAATACATTAGTGGCTGGCCGGTTTTGCTGTGGCTCCTGGACATGCCGCCGGTCATCACAATAGCCGTGCGAACGCCTGCCTCGCCCAGTCGCTTGATCATCTTCGGCACGGTATCCGGGGGCGTACAGATAATCGCCAGATCGGGGCTAAACCCCATGCGGGACACCTTCTTGACGCACTGCACGCCATGAACGTTGTCGTAGTCGTTCTGGTTGACCACCATCAACTGACCAGGATAACCACCCCCCAGCAGGTTCCGGAGTACCATGCCACCCAAGTTGTCCGCCCGTTCCGAGGCGCCAATAACCACGATGGAGGACGGGTTGAAAAGGCTTTCCAGATAACGGGTGCTCAAGCTTCACTCCTTGATTCGGGTCGACCGGGCATGTGTACACCTTATCTTAGGCGCTTGCCTGGCGATGTAAAACGGCTATCGCCGCCATAAGACCAAAGAAACGCAGAAAGCCCGCCCTATCCCTGATAATATTGGACAAAATACAAGCACAGCCAGAGCGTTCGGGACCAGTATGACAACGGGATTCTTCTCTCACGACGACTGCATGAAACACAATATGGGCGCGGAGCATCCTGAGTGCCCGGAGCGCCTTGCCGCCATCACCAGCTACCTCGCCGACACCGGCCTGGGGCAAGACCTCGACTGGGTGCGGCCCGACGAAGCCACCCGGGATCAGTTGCTGACCGTGCACCCCGAACGCTATCTGAACCAACTTGATCTGATGCAGCCCACCAGGGGACGGGTGTATACCGACCCCGACACCGCCATGATGCCGGACACCCTGAGAGCCGCCCGCCTTGCCGCTGGCGCCAGCATTGAAGCGGTCGATATGGTGCTCAGCAGCCAGCTCACCAACGCGTTTGTGTGCGCCAGGCCTCCCGGGCACCATGCCGAACGCAGTAAATCCATGGGCTTCTGCTTCTACAACAACATCGCACTGGCCGCCATGCGGGCCCTGAACTTTCACCAGTTGGAGCGGGTAGCGATTATTGACTTCGATGTTCACCAGGGCAACGGCACAGTCGACATCGTGGGCGGTGATGAACGCATCCTGATGTGTTCCAGTTTCCAGCACCCGTTCTACCCGCATTCCCACGTGCATCGCCAGGCGGAAAACATCATCAACACGCCCATTCAGGCAGACACGCCAGCGGATGAATACCGAAAGATCGTGGAAGCAGCGTGGCTGAAACGGCTACAGGACTTCCGGCCGCAACTGGTGCTAGTCTCCGCCGGCTTTGACGGCCACCGGCTGGACCCGATGGCGGAGCTGAACCTGGAAGTAGAGGATTACCGCTGGTTGACGGAAATGATCACCAGCGTGGCCCGCGACCATGCCAACGACCGTGTCATCTCAACCCTGGAGGGTGGCTATCATTTGAGGGCGCTGGCAGAGAGTGTCAACGCTCACCTCGAGGTACTCAACGCCATCCACTGAGATTACCGCACGCAACGTCAGGTATTTGGCGTTGCAGCCTCGTAGCCATTGGCTTGTTGCAGGTCAGGCCGTTCGCCTTCGCGCTGAAGGCGAATTGTAGTGCGCCGGTTGTCTGCCGGGCGGCGTGATACCGGGTACTGGTCCGCATGAGCCCTGGTGGTCACGAGATCGGCATCGATGCCCTGCCCGATCAGGTAATCCGCCACCGCATTGGCCCGCTCTTCGGACAACGCGCGATTGTCGATACGGCTACCGCTGCTGTCGGTATGCCCATCCACGAACACTCTCTCCACCGTGGAATCCGCCTGGATGTAAATCACAATGTTGTCGAGAGACCGACGGTCAGCTTCGGACAGGCCGGTGCTGCCTGACGCAAAGGAAATACGGGACCGCTTGATCTGATCGTAGTTGACCGGCAACAGGCCGGCGGTGCAGCTTCGATAACCAGAGAACTGGCCCGCAAAGTTAATGTTGGACACTTTCACCCGAACCGGGCTGCCGTCGTACCAGGACTCACGCGTAACCGTTGGGTCCATCCCCTCCAGCAGGCTCTGGACAAGCACCATGGCCAGACGTGACTCGAGCATCACTGGTCGACGACTGTCGTCCACATTTACCCGACCAAGGGGACGGGGGGCGGTTCCCGGGCGCCAGGACGGAGCCTCCATCACCAACTGAGCCTGCCCCGGACGCATGAGCGGCGTTTCCGACTCGAGGAAGAAGGACAACGACTCGCCCGCCTTATGGCGGAATACAGCACGACCGTAGCCCGGAACCTGGTGTACCAGAGTACACTCGAACACGGACTCCGACAGGTACCACTGACTGTTCTCGATACCTGCGCCAAAGGTGGCGGCCTGCACCGCGACAGAACCTGCCGTTAGTGCACCGATCGCACTGGAAACCACTGCACCACGCAGGAAGGCGGAAATTCGTGCCATACCATCCATCCGTCTGAAAAGATTCACTACCTTGGTAACGGCCGAAGTGGATCTTTCTTTAGGACACCCACCAAAACAATCGCTGTCGGCTTCTGATATAATTTCGCCAGAATTTTTCAGGGGTTCACGTTTGACGGGCCCCAGCACATCCCGGAACCGTAAATGACCGAACAACTGATCATCACCCGTCCTGACGACTGGCACCTCCACGTGCGGGATGGCGATATTCTCAAGGACGTCGTACCCGCCACGGCCCGCTGCTTTGGCCGCGCTATCATCATGCCGAACCTCGCGCCACCGGTGACAGACGCCGAACAGGCCATGGCTTACCGTACTAGGATACTGGCCGCAGCCGGCGAAACCGGGTTTGATCCGCTGATGACGCTGTACCTCACAGAAAGCACTACGCCTGCGCAAATCAGGGATGCCAAGGCTGCGGGCGTGGTTGCCGCCAAACTGTATCCGGCCGGCGCCACCACCAACTCCGCGTCGGGTGTGACCGACATCCGCAACATCTATCCGGTACTGGAGGCCATGAGTGACTGCGGCATGCTGTTGCTGGTCCACGGCGAAGTTACCGACGCGGACATCGACATCTTCGACCGGGAAAAGATCTTCCTCAAGCGCGTACTGGCGCCAACCATGGAAGCGTTCCCGGATTTACGGGTGGTTCTGGAGCACATCACCACCGCCGATTCGGCCGAGTTCGTGCGTGACCACGACGGTGACAACCTGGGTGCCACCATCACGCCGCAACACCTGATGTACAACCGCAACCACATGCTGGTCGGCGGCATTCGCCCTCACCTGTATTGTCTGCCCATCCTCAAACGCAACCGGCACCAACAGGCATTGCGGGATGCCGTAGTCAGCGGGGACCGTCGTTTTTTCCTGGGAACGGATTCAGCGCCGCACTCGAAAGACAAAAAGGAAACAGCCTGTGGCTGCGCCGGTTGCTACTCGGCGTTCAGTGCCATGCCCCTGTATGCGGAGATTTTCGAAGACCTTGGCGTGCTGGATAAACTGGAAGCCTTTGCCAGCTTCAATGGTGCTGACTTCTACGGCCTTCCCAGAAACAGCGATACCATCACGCTGGTGAAAGAATCCTGGGACATGCCCGACGAGTTGCCACTGGCTGACGGGACCATCGTACCTCTGAAGGCAGGCGAAAGCCTGAGATGGCGGCTTACCTGATCATCAATCTAACCAACCGTTCCTTATTAATTGTTCCTTTACCAGGCCTGCAACCCTGGCCAGACACTCCGGGAGTTTAAGTGACTGAAGAACATAAAGAACCGCATCCCATGTCCCGCCGCTTCCGTGGTTTTCTGCCGGTTGTGGTGGATGTGGAAACCGGTGGTTTCAATCCTGAGAAGGATGCCCTGCTGGAAATTGCTGCGGTCATACTGACAATGGATGACGACGGCTGGTTAAAGCGGGCGGAAACTCACGTGCAGCAGATCGACCCGTTTGAGGGCGCCAACCTGGAGCAATCTGCGCTGGACTTCACTGGCATCGACCCGTGGAACCCGGAGCGGGAAGCGGTTCCGGAGCGAGAAGGCATGAGCGAGATTTTCGGACCCATCCGCAAGGCGGTCAAAGCCCACGATTGCAAACGAGCGGTGCTCGTTGGCCACAACGCCACCTTCGATCACAACTTTGTGTTCGCCGCCGCCCTACGCTCAGACATCCGCCGCAACCCATTTCATCCGTTCTCCACATTCGACACCGCAACGTTGGCTGGCCTGGCCTATGGCCATACCGTACTGGCCCAGGCCTGCAAGCTGGCGGGCATTCCGTTCAGCAACAAGGACGCGCACTCGGCCGCCTATGACGCTGAGAAAACTGCCGACCTGTTCTGTGGCATCGTCAATCGCTGGCGCGAAATCGGTGGCTTTCCACCGCCGCCGGTACCGGACGACATCGAATAGCCACCGCAAATAGCAGCCACAAAAAACCCCGCGCGAAGCGGGGTTTTTTGGTTTTCAGGACGCTATTACCAGTAAATACCCCGCATGATCGCCGCAAAGGCTACCTGCTCGGAGGAAACCTTCGGCTTAGCACCGGAACGACTGCCGGCCGCCGACGGCGAGTCCGGGAACATGCGGTAACCAGTGTTCATCACCTGTCTCTTATACACATCTGACGC